>NZ_JBEZEV010000054.1:0-41755 GCF_040649055.1 Micromonospora sp. NPDC049060 | reverse complement strand
GGACCGGACCGCCCCCGCGACCGAACGCCGCCCGCCGCCGCGCCCGGCCCGGGTGGTGCTGCACGTGTTCCTCGCGGCGGTGGCGATCGGTTGGCGGGCCGGCAGGTCCGCGCCGACGACGCTGACGTGCGTCACCCGCAGCGGCCCGTCGGTGTCCACGCGCAGGGTGTCTCCGTCGCGTACGGCCGCCACGGCCGTGTCGCCGTCGACGTCGTGCAGCACCGTGCGGGCGTCGACCCCGCCCCAGCTCACCAGGGTCACGTCGCGGAACGGCCCGTCGCCCACCGTGTCGCCCGGCGCGACCACCGGCACGAGCGCGCCGTGGCGGACGTAGAGCGGCAGCCGGTGCGGCGGCACGTGCACCCGCAGGTGCCGCCCGCCGGCGTGCCGCTCGCCGGTGGCGGCGTCGACCCAGTCGTCGCCCACGGGCAGGTAGACGTCGCGCCGCCCGGACGGGTCCGTGACGGGGGCGACCAGCAGGTCGGTGCCGAGGCGGTACTGCAGGTCCGTGGTCCACGCGGTCGGGTCGTCGGGGGTGTCGACCAGCAGCGCGCGCATCATCGGCGCCCCGTCGGCGGCCGAGCGCACCGCCGCCGACCACAGGTAGGGCATCAGCCGGTAGCGCAGCCGCAGGGCGGCCACCGCGTCGCGTTCGGTCTCGGCGGGGAAGTCCCACGGCAGCCGGCTGGTGGTGCCGTGCAGGCGGACCAGCGGCGACAGCGCGCCGAACTGGGTCCACCGGACGTACAGCTCGGGCGTCGGGGTGCCGTGGAAGCCGCCGGTGTCGTGACTCCAGAACGGCACGCCGGAGAGCCCGTGCGACAGCCCGCCGCGCAGGGTGCTGGCCAGCCCCGGCCAGGTGGCGTTGACGTCGCCGCTCCACTGGGCGCTGTGCCGCTGCCCGCCCAGGTACGACGAGCGGGCCCACACCGTGCGGTGCCCGGTCACCTCCTCGGTCACCCGCGCGACCACGTCGTTGAACAGCAGCGCGTACACGTTGTGCAGCTCGACGCCCGTCATCCCGTTGTGGGCGACGGCGTCGACGGGCACGCCCTCGGCGAAGTCGGTCTTGAACACCGCCACGCCCTGCTCCAGCAGGGGCCGCAGCAGCCCGGTGAACCACTCGACGGCCGCCGGGTTGGTGAGGTCCACGATGGCGCTCGCCGGGTGGCTGCCGTGCCAGACGTCGGCGACGTACGGGCTGCCGTCGGCGCGGCGCAGGAAGTAGCCGGCCTCGGCCGCCGCGGCGTAGAGCGGGCTGTCGGTCATCAGGTACGGGTTCATCCAGAGGCAGACCCGGAAGCCTTGTCCCGCGAGGGTCCGCAGCATCTGCGTCGGGTCGGGGAAGGCCTCGGTGTCCCACTGCAGGTCCGACCAGCGGCCGGCGACCTGCCAGTAGCAGTCCAGGTGCAGCACGTCGCAGGGGATGCCGCGCTCGCGCAGCAGGCGGGCGCGCTCGAGCACCCGCTCCTGCGAGTCGGGAAAGAAGCCGGAGGAGACCCAGGCGCCGAACGCCCACTTTGGCGGCAGGTAAGGACGGCCGGTGAGCCGGTCGAAGCGGTCGAGCACCTGCGCCGGGGTCGGGCCGGCCAGCACGTAGTAGTCGAGCAGGTCGTCGGGGACCAGGAGCTGCACGCTGCTGTGGGTGGACTGGCAGACGTCGAACTGCACCGGCAGCCCGCTGTCGACCAGCACGCCGTAGCCCCGGTCCGACAGGTAGAACGGCACGTTCTTGTGGGAGCGGTCCGACTCGCCGCCGAAGGCGTCGAAGTTCCACATCAGCGGCCGCTGGCCCCGCTTGTCCAGCGGGGTGAACTTCTCGCCGAAGCCGACGAAGCGTTCGTCGCCGGGCGCCACGAAGCTCTCGTGCCAGGCGACGGGCGCGCCGTCGACGGTGGAGCGGCCGAACGGCAGGGTGCGCCGCCGGCCGCTGATGTCGCGGGTTCCCGGGTCCTGCTCCAGCAGCAGCCGACCGTTCGGGCCGAGGAAGCGCAGGTGCCACGGGTCCAGCCGGATCTCGGCGACCACGGCGCCGGCGTCGACCCGGACGCGGGCCTCGTCGACGGTGACGGTGGCCGGGTGGCTGCCAGGGTGCACCAGCGACAGCGCCCGCGCGGAGCGGCTGCGGGCCTGCGGATCGTCGGACAGGCGTACCCGGATCACCCCCTCACCGGCGGCGTCGACGCGCACCACCATGCTCGCGCCGTCGGAGAGGGCGGCCTTGAACGTCACCCCGTGCGCGTCGGTCGCGACGACCTCGGCCCGACCGACGACGGCGGCCGCGTCCTCGCCGGGGCCGCGCACCGGCAGGTCGGGTGGGTCGGCCACGAAGGTCTCGTACGGGACCAACGGCGGTCGGTAGGGCATCGGCGTCTCCTCCAGGATGGTTCCGGCGGTCCCGCCAGTTTCTTTGGCTTCTCAACTAACTGTCAACGTCAACCTGCACCGGATCGGCGGATCATCGGCGTTGACAGGCGCAAACCCCGTCAATATTTTGGACGCCTCCCCAACAAAATTGGCGGTGGGCGATGTGGGGTGACGGTGCGGGGCTGCGCTACGGCGGCGACTACAACCCCGAACAGTGGCCGGCCGAGGTGTGGCGCGAGGACGTCGCCCTCATGCGCCGCGCCCGGGTCAACCTGGTCACCGTCGGCGTGTTCGCCTGGTCGCGACTCGAACCGGAGCCCGGCCGGTACACCTTCGACTGGCTGGACCAGGTGCTGGCCCTGCTGCACGACAACGGCATCTCCGTCGCCCTGGCCACCCCGACCGCGTCGCCCCCGCCCTGGTTCTCGCTGGCCCACCCCGACGCCCTGCCGGTGACCGCCGACGGCGTACGCCTGCACCACGGCAGCCGGGACACCTACTGCGCCGCCGCGCCCGCCTACCGGGCCGCCGCCCGGCGCATCGCCGCCGCCCTCGCCGACCGCTACGCCCACCACCCGGCCCTCGCGCTGTGGCACGTGCACAACGAGTACGGCACCACCTGCCACTGCGCGCACACCGCCCGGGCGTTCCGGCGCTGGCTGGCCGACCGGCACGGCGACCTCGACGCGCTCAACGCCGCCTGGGCCACCAGCTTCTGGAGCCAGCACTACACCGACTGGGCGCAGGTCGACACGCCCCGCGCCACGCAGTACCTGGCCAACCCGGGGCACCTGCTGGACTTCCGCCGCTTCTGGTCGGACACCCTGCTCGCCGCGTACGCCGAGCAGCGCGACCTGCTGCGCGCCGCCAACCCGGCGATCCCCGTCACCACCAACTTCGTCCTCGGCGACTGGGTGCCCGTCGACCACGCCCGCTGGGCCGCCGAGGTGGACCTGGTGGCGATCGACCACTACCCGGACGCCACCGACGGCGGCGCCGAGGAGCAGACCGCCTTCGCCGCCGACCTGGCCCGGGGCTGGGCGCGGCACGGCGCCGGTCGGCGCACCGGCGACGTCGGCCGCCCGGCGCGGTGGCTGCTGATGGAGAGCGCCCCCAACCAGATCCACAGCGGCGGGCGGATGCACGCCAAGGAGCCCGGCCGGATGGCCCGGCACAGCCTCTCCCACGTCGCGCGCGGCTCACGGGGGGCGATGTTCTTCCAGTGGCGGGCCCCGGCCGGCGGGGCGGAACGCTTCCACTCCGCGCTGGTGCCGCACGCCGGCCCCGACACCCGCGTGTTCCGGGAGGCCGTCGACCTCGGCGCGGCCCTGGAGCGAATCTCGGAGGTCGACGACGGCACCGTCGACGCCACCGTCGCGATCGCCTGGGACGCCGCCAGCGGCTGGGCCCTGGGCCACCCGGGAATGCCGTCGCCGCGGCTGAACCACCGCGACGAGGTGTCGGCGGCGCACCGGGCGCTGTGGGGCGCCGGCTTCGGCACCGACATCGTGCTGCCCGGCGACCGGCTCGACGGGTACCGGTTGCTGGTGCTGCCCGCCCTCTACCTGGCCTCCGACGCCACCGCCGACTGGGTGGGCGGGTACGTCGACGGCGGCGGTCACCTGCTGGTGACGTGGCTCAGCGGGGTCGCCGACGAGCACGCCCGCGTCCGGCTCGGCGGTCACCCCGGGGCGTTGCGCGACGTGCTGGGCGTACGGGTCGAGGAGTTGCATCCCCTCGCCGACGGCCAGACGGTGCCCCTGTCCGACGCCGGGACCGGTCGCCTCTGGGCCGAGACGGTCCGCCTCGCCGGCGCGGAGCCGGTGGCCTCGTACGCGGGTGGCCCGCTCGCGGGGCTGCCGGCGGTCACCCGCCACCGCAGCGGCGCCGGCACGGCCTGGTACGTGTCCACCCGACCCGACGACGCCACCTACCGTCGACTGGTGACGGGGGCCGCGCGGGCGGCCGGCGCGACACCCGTCTGCCCGGCGGCGCCGGCCGGGGTCGAGGCGGTCCGCCGACGCGCCGCCGGGGCGAGCTGGCTGTTCCTGCTCAACCACACCGACCGGCCGCAGCGGGTGCCGGCGGCCGGGGTCGACCTGCTCACCGGCGCGACGGCCGCCACGGAGGTGCACCTGCCCGCCGGGGGCGCGGCCGTGCTCCGGGAGACCGCCGCCGCCGTCCGCCCGGCGTAGCGCTCTGTCGGGGTGGGCTCGCTGGCCAGGGGTTGGGTTTCGGGGTCAGGGCATGGCGACGGCGGCGCGGGACCGGTCGGCGGCGATCCGCACCGCCAGCCCCGCCAGCACCGTGCCCATCACGAGTCGCTGCACCCGCAGCCACAGCGGCCGGCGGGCGAAGAACCCGGCGAGCGCGCCGGCGCTGAGCACGATCAGCGCGTTCACCGTCAGCGCCACCGCGATCTGGGTCAGCCCCAGCAGCAGGCTCTGCGCCGCCACGTGGCCACGGGCCGGGTCGATGAACTGCGGCAGCAGCGACACGTAGAGGATCGCGATCTTGGGGTTCAGCAGGTTGGTGACCAGGCCCATGGTGAACAGCCGCCGGGCCGGGTCCGGCGGCAGCGGCGCCGGGGCGAACGGCGACTGCCCGCCCGGCCGCAGCGCCTGCCAGGCCAGCCACAGCAGGTACGCCGCGCCGGCCAGCTTGACCGCCGTGTACAGGGCGGGCACCAGCACGAACACCGTGGCGATGCCGGCGACCGCAGCGGCCAGGTAGATGCCGAAACCGGCGGCGACGCCCAGCAGCGACACCAGCCCCGCCCGCCGGCCCTGCGTCACCGACCGGGACACCAGATAGACCATGTTCGGCCCGGGGGTCAACACCATCCCCAGCGCCACCAGCGCGATGCCCACCAGTGCACCCGTACCGACCATGGTTCCCCCCGTTGCCGATGCTCGCGCCGACCCTACGCCGTACGCCGCCGCGCCACCGACCCGTGCCGGCGTGCCGCGCGCCCCCACGCTCGACACGGCGACCGGCACACTGGGCCGATGCTGCACGCCCCCGCCACCCCGACCCTGCCGGAGCTCCTGCTGCGTCCCTGGCGCGACGACGACGCCGACGCCCTGATCGCCGCGTACCGCGACCCGGTGCTGCTGCGCTGGACCCGGGCGCCGGTGACCACGACCGCCGAGGCGCGCCGGTTCCTGGCCGCGGCACACCGGGACTGGGACGACGGCCACCGCTTCTGCTTCGCCGTGCTGGAGCCGCGCCCGGTCGGCGAGACCCTGGTGGCGCAGGTGGTCCTCAAGAACGTCACCGAAGGCGGCGAGGACGCCGAGGTCGGCTACTGGACCGCCGCGCCCGCGCGGGGCAGGGGCGTCGCCCCGCACGCCCTGAGCGCGGTCACCGACTGGGCGTTCGCCCGGTTCGCCGGCCTGCGGCGGTTGGACCTGTTGCACCAGATCGACAACCCCGCGTCCTGTCGCGTCGCGGAGAAGGCCGGCTACGTGTTCCAGGAGGTGCTGCCGGCCCGCCCGCCGTTCCCCCGCGACGGCCACCGGCACGCCCGCTGGGCCCGGTCGGACCGGGAATGCCCGGCCGGGGCGGGGCGCTGACGTCTTCCGTCGGCCCCGACGCGGCGGCCGCGTTACCGTGGGGTCCGGGGGAGGTGTCGGCAGGTGGACAGCTGGGAAGCGACGGTCGAGGCGCGCATCCGCGCGGCGCAGGAGCAGGGGGAGTTCGACGACCTGCCGGGCATGGGCAAGCCGATCCCCGGTCGCGGCCAGCCGTACGACGAGTCGTGGTGGATCAAGAGCTTCCTGGAGCGGGAGAAGCTCCCCACCGACCTGCTGCTGCCGACGCCGCTGCAACTGCGCCGCCGCATCGAACAGGTGCCCGACGAGGTGCGGGACCTGCCGACCGAGGAGTCCGTGCGCGCGTTCGTCGCCGACCTCAACGCCCAGATCCTCTCCTGGCTGCGTACGCCCACCGGGCCCCGGGTCGCGGTGCGCCCGGTCAACGCCGACGAGGTGGTCCGCCGCTGGCGGGCCGAGCGGAAGGCCCGCACCGCCGCGACCCCGGCCCCGCCACCGGCGGCCGCGCCGCGCCGGCGGGGCTGGCGACCGCCCTGGCGCCGCCGGGTGGCGTAGCCCCCGCTCAGTCCACCGCCGCCCGCCACGACCAGGACGTGCGCCGGGGGCGGCCGGGCAGTTCACCACGGCCGGTCAGCCACCGCAGCACCTGCGGCGCGGGCCCGGCGGGCGCGTCCGGGAAGAGCCGCCGCAGCACGGCGGCGCTCAGTGGTTGCGGCGGCTGCCAGGACACCCCGAGGCCGCGGGCGATGTCGTCGGTGTGCAGCAGCGTCTCCGCCACCCCCATCGCCGCGAAGCCCGCCGGATCGCAGGGCCCGTAGTGCCAGGCCCGCGCCTCCGGCGGGGCGGCGTCGACGGCCGCCCGCAGCAGGCCGCCGCAGGCGACGACGACCCGTAGCACCTCGGCCGGGCCGGCGGCGGGGGAGACGGCCAGGTCGAACGGCAGGTAGCCGTCGTCGGGTCGCCCGCTGACCTGGCCGGCGTACGCCAGCAGGTCGTGCGCGACGTGCGCGGCGGTGGTCCAGCAGCTCCAGGCCAGCCCGCCGGCCGGCACGCCCCAGTCCCGCCCGGTGTGCGGGCCGAGGACGGCGGTCATCTCGGTCACGGCGCGGTCCACGTCGACGCCGGTCAGCTCGGGCATCTGCCGACCGTGCCACCGCGCCCTCGCTGCCGCAACCGGATGACGCTTGCCAGCCGTCGTCACCCGCACTACGGTCGGATCCGTGACTGCCGGGTCGGCCATGGGCCACGAGCGGACAGGGCACCCGGCCGTCAGGTGAGCCGGGGGCGGGCCCGTGGCCCGCCGTCCCCGCGATTGCCGGTGTCGACGCCACGTCCACCGCAGCGCGCTTCCCACCGCCCACGCCGGGTCGTCCGCCGGCGTATCCGCATCCTCGCCGCCACCGGTCGCCGGGCGGGCGATCCATCGTGGCCGCACATCCCTGCCCGAGCAGAGAGCAGAGCATTGCCCAACGACTTCAACCAGCAGATCATCGACGAGTTCCGCGCCAACCACGGCCGGGTCGGGGGTCCCTTCGACGGGGCCCGGCTGATCCTGCTCACCACCACCGGGGCCCGTTCCGGCGCCCCGCACACCACCCCTGTCGGCTACCTGCCCGACACCGAACGCATCCTCGTCATCGCCTCGGCCGGGGGCGGCCCGAGGCACCCGGACTGGTACCACAACCTCCTCGCCGACCCGCTCGCCACCGTGGAGGACGGGGTCTTCACCTACCAGGCCCGCGCGGTCGTGCTGGCCGGCGCCGAACGCGACGAGATCTTCGCCCGGGCCGTGGAGGCCGACCCCGGTTGGGCCGCGTACCAGGCGAAGACGGCACGGGTCATTCCCGTGGTGGCGTTGCACCAGGTGGCGGGCGGGCCGCCGGAGGCGGCGTCCTGGGGCGCGGCGCTCAAACTCGTCCACGACGCGTTCCGTCGGGAGCTGGCGCTGATCCGCGACGAGGTCGCCCGCTCCGGCCCGGGCCTGGGCGCGCAGCTGCGGGTGAACTGCCTGACCTTCTGCCACGGCCTGCACCACCACCACCGCAACGAGGACGACGGCATGTTCGCCGGCCTGGAGGGGCAACGGCCGGACCTCGCCCCGGCGCTGGCACGGCTGCGCGAGGAGCACGGTCGCATCGCGGCCCTCGTCGCACGCCTCCAGCAGGTCGTCGGCGACCCCGACGCCGACCCCGACGAGGCCCGCCGGGAGGTCGAGCGTCTCAGCACCGAGCTGGAGGCCCATCTGACGTACGAGGAGGAGCAGCTCATTCCCGTCCTCGACGGCCCCGGCTGACGGCAGGCGACTCCGCCCCGCGGCCGGCCCCGGTCGCGGGGCGGAGTCCGCTCCGCTCGTCGTGGGTGCGTAGGACCGGGGTTGTGCCCGGATTTGAGGGTTCACCGCCTACGGGCGGCCGAAAACCGGTGTAAGCCTCAACAAGCATTCCAATGAAAAACTTGAGGCATGGACGTTGGTGACATGAAGCGGTACATCCGCGAGACCTTCGACGGGGTGCACGCCCTGGAGGCGAACGGGGACACCTTCTACATCTACGACCCCGGCCGGGACCTGCCCGCCGAGCGACAGCTGCCCTTCGCGACGATCGTGACCGGCGACCACTACGACGACGCCTCCGACCTGGGCAGGCCGGGTGCGTGGCGGCTCAACGTCGGGCTGACCCGCTCGGCGTACGGGGCGCTGTTTCCGCAGGGGCACGGGCCGCACGTCGACCACACCGTGCCGGACACCGTGCTGCCGCATCCGGTCTACGCCCCGCAGCACTGGGTGTGTGTCGTGAACCCCGGCGAGGCGAGCGTGGACACGGTGCGGCAGCTGCTGGCCGAGGCGTACGACTTCGCGGCCCGCAAGCACGCCAACCACCGGTCCCGGCGGGGCTCGTCCTGAGATTCGTGGTGGCCGGCGCGTCCCACGCACCGGCCGTCACACCCCGGGGTTACTTTCGGCAGGTCTGCCGTCGGGCAGGCTCGCCGAGACGAGGGGACACCGCGCGATGTCGCGTAACACGCAGACCGTCGAGACCTACCTGGACGGCTTCCGGAAGAACGACCACGCGCAGATCCTGTCCTGCCTCACCGACGACATCGAGTGGACCGTGTTCGGCGCCTTCCACCTGAAGGGCAAGGAGGCCTACGACGCCGCGATCGAGGGGCCGGGCTTCGTGCCGCCGCCCCGGTTGGAGGTCGTCCGCATGGTGGAGCAGGGCGACACCGTGATGGCGGAGCTGGTCGGCTCGGTGCGGCGCGACACCGGCGAGGAGATGCGCATGTCGATGGCGGAGGTGTTCGTCATGCGCGACGGCAAGATCGCCGAGCGCCGCGCGTGGGTCATCGAGCTGAAGGAGAACGACCACCGCTGACGGGCGAAGGGGTCAGCCGGGCTTGACCTGGCCGAGCTGCACGAGCAGCTGCACCCCCCGGTAGACCTCGACCATGTCCCGGCCGGTGAACGTCACCGTACGCGCGCCGGGCGCGCGGGTGAAGCCAGGCACCAGCGTCGCCTGGTCCACGGTCGTCGGGCTGTACAGGTCGACCTCGACGCCGACGGGCCCGGCGAGGGTCAGCGGCGCCACCTCGGCGCGTCGGCCCACCGCCGTGGCGGCTGCCCGTCGAAGGCGCTCCTGTGCCTCCGCGGGGTGCAGCGTCACCGCCGCCGCCTGGCCCAGCGCGCGCTTGACCTCGACGGTCACCGCGTCGGGAACCAGGTCGCGCAGCTCGGCGCACGCGACGTCGTCACCGCTGAGCAGCACCACGGGCACGCCGAAGTGCCCCGCCACGGCGGCGTTGATGCCGATCTCGCCCGTCGGCCGCCCGTCGAGGCGTACGTCGAGCACCGCGTCGCTCATGGTGTGGGCCAGCACCGCCGGCCCCGCACCGGCGCGCGCGTGGTACCCGACGAGCAGCAGCGCGTCGGCGCCCATCTCGAGCCCGGCGACCATGCTCAGGGGGCGGGGCTTGCCGCGGACGAGTCGCGCCCGGCGGTCGAGTTCCTCGGGCAGGAGGTTGCGGAAGGGCCCGTGCGCGTCCGCCACCAGCACGTCCGTGTCCGGCTCCGCGTCGAGCACGCCAAGGATGGCCGCGTTCACCTCGGCCGTCATCAGCCTGCGAGAGCGCTCGTAGTGTAGCCACCCGGGTTGGTCTCCGTCGGGTGGACGATCCCCGAGATTCCCTCCATGTCGGCCAAGATCAGCACCGTGGGTCGCGTCGTCATCGCCTCACCGTACCGACGCCGGCCGGGCCGCAGGGGGCACGCGAGCGCGCGGTGGTCAGCTCTGCTGGTAGTTGACCGCCGCGACGCCGCAGGGCGCGTGCAGGTGCAGGTAGTAGGCGCCCTCACCGAAGTCCACGTCGGCTCCGCCGATCAGGCCGAGATAGTCCATCGGCTGCCGGCAGGCGGGGCAGTCGACGTGTTCGGCGTCCTGGATCCAGTCGGGATGGCCGCCCAGGGCGGAGCCGCCCTCGTTCCACGCGCTGGCCTCGAACGGCGTGGCCCGGCGTGGGCCGACGGCCGGAAGCACGGCCGGCGGGTCCTCCGGCTGCGTGGTGGCCGGCGCGTAGTCCGGGCGGCTGTTGCCCTCCCACCAGACGGCGTCGCCGTCGGGCGTGACCTGGCAGTACAGCGTGGTGTAGCAGGCGCAGAGGTGGCAGGTCACGATCCTCAGCCGGCCGGCCCAGCCGGTGTGGGCCAGGACCTCACCCACCTCGGCGACGTCGGTGTCGAGGTCGGCGATGGTCCACAGCGGGGAGGCGCACCACGGACAGGTGGGGTCGCCGGCGGGCCGTGGCACCTCGTTCATCACCATTCGGTACGCCGAAGCGGCGCACAGATCCCGGCGGCTGCCGTCGGTGGCGACCGTCCAACCGGCGTCGCGGGCATAGGCCAGCGGTCCCACGTGCAGTTTGTCCGCGCCGGCCGGCGGCTGCTCCTGCCACCGCCGCAGGGCCTGCTCGGCGCGGGGGTCGGAGGTGTGCGCGAGGATCCGCAACAGATGGTTGAGCCGGAGAGGGGACTGGCCGGCGTCGACGTCGTCGATGAGCCGGCGGACCACGTCTCCGGTCGCGCCGCGGTACAAGGTCGGCGGCCACAGCACGCCCGCGTCGAGCAGCAGGCTCAGGTGTCCGGTGAGGCGTGCCGGCTCGGCGGCGGCGATCTCGTTCAGTTCCTCGAGCGCGGCGTCGTCGCCGGCTCCGGCCGCCCGGACCAGTTCGTCGATCATGGCCGCATGGTAGCCAGGCGGTACGTCGACCAGGCGTGGCGGCGTGCTTCAGGGGCGGCGTCCCACACCGCGTGGTGCCTGTTCAGGCGTTGATCGTCGGCTTGACGGTCGCGTTGCCGCGGATGAGGAACATGGCGACGACGGCGAACAGCATGAACCCGATCGTGGCGAGGCTCGTGAGCGCCGACCAGCCGTCCGTTCCGCCGGCGTTGACGGCCCGGTCGATGCCACCGCTGGACAGGATCGTCGTCGGGTCGGTGATGCCGTGCAGGATGATGGCGGCCCAGATCGTGCCGGTCACGCGCATGACCAGGTACATGCAGATGCCGAAGCAGAAGGTGTAGACGATCGTGCTCGCGACGGTCGAGACCCGCATGCCGGAGAGCAGATTGACCGAGTGCATGAGGGCGAACAGCAGAGACGACACGATCGCGACGAAGCGTTCGCCGTGTCCGGCGTCGCGCAACATCTTGACGGCGAGTCCGCGGGTGGCCAGCTCTTCCGCGACGCCGACGCACAGACCGAGCAGAGCGATCAGCGCGATCTCCTGGCCGCTCCGGCCCTCGGGAAGCATCGGAACGAAAAGTCACGCTAGGCCCGGCGCATGGGCTCGGCGCGGGCCCGGCCGCCCACGCTTCGAGTTCTCATAAACGGTCCATTCCCAGAGTCGGGCCGTCGAAGGGCCGACCAGGCCCGAACCGGGCCGGATTCGCTCTCACAACTCGTTCTCACGCAATCAGTGCGGCACACCGGTTCTGATAAATGTTTGTGAGAGCATCCGAGCGTGACCGACCCCCAGAACCGCGACGCCGACGACGTCGAACGCCATCCATGCCCCCGCTGCCAAGCCCAACCCGGATCGCCGTGCCGCTCCCGCGCCGGGGCGGTCACCGGGACGTATCACACCGGACGGTTCACCAAGGTCGGCCGGCTCAGCAAGGAGCTGCGGGTACCCACTCCGGCCGACCGGGGCCCCGGCCAGCCCTGGCGGCCCGGCACCCCGCCCCCGGCGCCACTCGCCCCGGACACCGCCACCGCCGACATCCGGATCGGGTACGCCCGATGCAGCACCCTGACGCAGGAACTCCAGTCGCAACTCGACGCGCTCGCTGCCCACGGCATCGAACGGGACAAGGTGTTCTCCGAGAAGATCAGCACCCGGGTCCGGGTGCGGCCGCAGTTCGAGGCAGCCCTGGCGCTTGCCCGGCAGATCAAGGCCCACGCTCCGCACTGCCGGGTCATCCTGACCGTGTACGAGATGAAGCGCCTCGGCCGCGACGCCGCCGAGCTCACCGCCCTCGCCGATCACCTGACCGCACACGGCCTGGTCCTGGAGATGCTCGCCGGGCCCCTGCCCGGGATCTACGACCCGACCGGGCCGGGCCGGATCCTGTTCGGGTTCTTCGCCGCGATGGCCGAGACCGAACGCGAGAACATTCGCGAGGCCACCCTGGAAGGGCTCGATACCGCCGCCCGCAAGGGCAAGCACGGCGGCCGGCCCGCCGTCATCACCACCGACATGCTGCACACCGTCCTGCGCCGCAAAGCCGCCGGCGAGACCGTCGAGGCCATCCAGCCAGACCTGATCATCCCCACCGGCAAACGCAAGGGACACCCGCCGAGCCTCGCCAGCATCTACCGGGCGCTCGCCGAGCACGCCAAGACCCTGGCCTACCCCGAAGCCGTCGAACAGGCCAACACCGAGTACGCCGCGCTGAGCCGTACCGACCCACCGGCCGGCATCGTCCGCCCCCGCCCGGGCCGAGTGCTCCAGGCCGTCAACGAGGCGCAGCGCGACCGACTCCAGGCGACCCAACATCCACGCTGACTCACCCAACCAAGATCAAGTATTTGTGGTGCTGGGACAGCTACCCAAGCGCGGGGCCGACTATGGCCAATCGGCCCAGTGGTGCCCCCGATCACTCGTAGAGGTACCGGCTCACCGATCCGGTTACGACGAGCGATGGTCGTGCTCGCCTCGGCTGGCAGAAACACGGTGCCGGCGATCGCCCGTCTCGTGCAGGCCGATCCGCTGCGCGTGCATGCCGCTCGCCGGGTGCGGGTGGGCGAACGACAACACCGGTGGGGCCAATCCGCCACCCACGCAGCCTAACCTCCGACCCTCACGTTCGTGGCCAGAGCACTATCCGCGCCCCACGCCCCACACTCCACTTTCGTGAACTACATGCATCGGGAGCCGAACGAATGAGACGATGCCCACCGGTTCGGGCAGGTGGTTTGCACCGCCAGACATCGACATGCATCTAGGAGCGTTGATAGGTTTGGTCCCAGTAGAAGCACTACGGGGAAAGAGGTAGACAATGCTCAGACGTCGATCTGGATCACTGCTTCTCGCAGGACTTGCAAGTGCGGCGCTCATCTTTGCGCCGGCCACCCCAGTGATCGCGAGCGGCAGCGCGGCCACGCCGGCTTCCGCTGCTTCTGCCTTACAAGCTAGCTACCAGTTGAGGGCCTCTGCGGTAGCGCCGCTAGTCACCTGGGTCCCTTGGGACCGCTTCCACATGACGACGCAGGCCAAATGCCTAGCACGATAGCAGTACATTAGCCAGACATACCAAATCCCCCTGTCGTCCCTCAGGTGCGTGCAGGAGGGCTTGCCCCCCTGCACGTATTGGATACTCGAGGTAGATGCAGATCGCGCTCCCGCACCTCACATCGCTGATAGAACAAGAACTGGGTCGGAGTTTGTTGAGTGTGGTTAGCAAATGAATGACATCTGGGATGCTCGGTGAGTAGCTCGTGGCTGCCCCTCGTCGTTGACGAGGGGCAGCTAGCCCGTGCAGAGGGACTTCTGATCCGGCTCGGCCGTGCGGCGCTCCTTATCCCAGACGGCGGAACGGTGGTCACGGCCGACAGCCAAATCGTCGCTACGTCGACGCCGGTGGAACTACGTGTGGTTGACTCATCGATTTACCTTGATCGCCTAGAAAACCAGGCAGTTGTGGCTCAAGGTGCCTGGACGGACCGCACACTGGCGATCGATGACGCGAGCAGCCTCACTGTGAGACCCGAGGCCGCCGCCGTTGCCCGCAGAGATGCCTCGTCGTCCTTCACCGGTCAGGCACTTCACAAACAGCTTCAGCGTAGGCCGCCTGTCGAGCGTTCTCTCTTGGAGGACGGTCACCTGCTGGACCTGTGGACGGCCGATCGAGGGACTGGCGATGAACGGCACATTGCGCTCGCCACGGATGTCGCAAAGGTCCGTGCAGCCCTCGCTCCGCTGTTCGGGGAATCGCTGGTGATTATCGAAAGTCGGTGGACTGAGGGCATGTTTCGTGAGATCGAGGCAGTATTGGGTGAAAGTGAACTCGTCGCGAGTTCGGGCCGGGAGGTTGGAGCGGATTTCCAGATGAAGGTGGCTGTGACGTTGCTGCACCTTCCCACGCGGCTAGCCCGGCGTCTGGGGCATTTCCCGGCCGAGGCCTTGGCGCTCAGGCTGCTCGTAATTCCGGCCTGAGCAAGCACGCGTAATCCTAGCCTCGATCGTTCACGGCTGATGTCGGGCGTTCCGGGCCCGCGTCCGTGATCGTCCTTTGTCGATGGGGCCGGGTCTGGGGCATGGTGGCGGGCCGTCTGTCGCGGCGGTGGGCGTGGTCTCCTTGGGTCCTCCGGTCGTCGGGGCAGGGCTGAGCTGGTCAGCCGGGGGCGGGGATCGCCGCGATCCGGGTGAAAGCGGCGGTGATCTGGTTGGCCCAGGGCCAGTTGCTCCAGTTGGTGGCCCCGACATGGCCGGCGACCGCGAGGAGCGCCAGCACCGGCCCGACCCACATCCAGCCACGGCCGCGGACCGGTTGAGGTCCGAAGATGGCCCGGAGCCAGCCCACCCGCCAGGCGAAGACGATGAGGGCGGCCGCGCCGATCGCGATGGGCAGCACCAGGGCGAGGAAGATGCTGGCCGGGTCGGCGAGCACGTTGTCCTTGTCGATGTCGTCACCGGCCAGCACACCGACCAGCTGTCCGACGGCGAGGAAGAAGACGAGGTAGGCCCCGACCAGCAGGAACGCCTTCCACGTCGCTGGCCGGTTCCAGAAGGTGGCGCTCGTGTCGGTCAGGTGCGGAGTCTGTCAGAGCATCCTCGCTGCGGGGGATGACTCATGACACCCGTCAGCGGGGTTTGACGGCGGTCCGGGCGCTCGGTTCCAGTTGCGCTGCGTTGAGCCGACCCGTCTGAGCTCCCAGCCTCAGCTCGCGAGACGGGACGGGCCACCCTCTCTGTGGATTATCGGATTACCAGTAACGATAAACCAACAAAGACTCGTCGCGAAACGGGCAAATCGGCCGCGCATCATAATCACTGTTCTTGGGTAACAACAATATGGAGTATCGTTGTGGCGTGTCCAAGGTGTGCAATCGGTGCGAGAAGACCCGACCGCTCGAGAGCTTCATGAAGGCCGGCCGAGAGTTGGTCTCGTGCGCCTCGTGCCGCGAGTACGCCCGCGCCAACAACCACAAGAACCGCAGAGCCAATCCGGACAAGATCCGAGCCGACAACCTCTGGTCCTTCTACCGGATCAGGCCGCAGGAGTACGACGCGCGGCGTGCGGCTCAGGACTACCGGTGCGCCATCTGCGGTCGCCATGAGAGCGAACTGAAGGTCAGGTCCAGAGGCCGGCCACGGCTTGACGGGACACCGAACTCCGAGCCGTTCCGCCTCGTCGTGGACCACTGCCACAACTCCCGGCAGGTGCGCGGCCTGCTCTGCGGTGAGTGCAATATCGGCCTCGGCGCGTTCCAGGACTCGCCCGAGGCGCTGATGGCGGCCGCCCGCTACCTCCTGGCACGGGAGGACGCACCGCTCGTGCCGCAATCGAGACCTGCGACAGAAGCGTGATCTGGCGCGAGGGTGATCGAGGTTGACCTGGAGCGGTCCGTCGTCATCGACGTCGGGCTCGCGTTGCACCGTCGCGCGCCGCTCACCGGGCACGTGGAGCCGATCGAGGTCACGGGACCGCTGCGGCACTGACCGCGGCTGTGCCGAGGAAGCCGCCGGACTGCCGCGACCACAGCTCCGCGTAGAGCCCGCCGCGTGCCAGCAGCTCGGCGTGGGTGCCCTGCTCGGCGATGCGGCCGGCGTCGAGGACCACGATCCGGTCCATCCGGGCGATGGTGGAGAGCCGGTGGGCGATCGCGATCACCGTACGGGCGGTCATCACCTCGCTGAGCGTGTCGTGGATGGCGGCCTCCGCCTCGGAGTCGAGCGCGGACGTGGCCTCGTCCAGCACCAGGATCGGCGCGTTGCGGTAGAACGCGCGGGCCAGCGCGATCCGCTGCCGCTGGCCACCGGACAGGCGTACGCCCCGTTCGCCGACATGCGCGTCCAGGCCGGTCCGACCGTCCGCGTCTGTCAGCGTGGCGACGAACCGGTCGGCGCACGCCCGGCGTAACGCTGCCTCGACCCGTGCGTCGTCGGCGTCGGGGCCGGCGATGTTCTCCCGGACCGAGCGGTGCAGCAGGGTGGCCTCCTGGGCGACCATGGCGATCTGGCCGCGCAGGCTCTCCTGCGTCACGTCCGTGATGTCGGTGCCGTCGATCATGATCGTGCCGGACTCCGCGTCGTGGAACCGCAGCAGCAGCCCGACCAGCGTGGACTTCCCCGCACCCGACCTGCCGACGATGCCGACGCGCTCACCGGCGGCGACGTCGAGGCTGAGCCGGTCGAGCCCGCCCCCGCCGCGGCCGTAGTGGTGGCTGACCTGCGCGAAGGTGATGGCCCCACCCCGTACCCGCAGCTGGGTCGCCTGGGGTTTGTCCGCGACCGCGAGCGGCTGCGCGACGGTCCGCAGGGCCCGCCGGAGCGCGCCGACCGACCCGAACAGCGACGACACGGCGTCCAGGAGCCACTCCGCCATCGCGGTGATCCGGAAGCTGAGCGCCAGCGCGGCCGCGACGAGACCCAGGGGCGCGGCATCGGTACGCCAGAGCGCGATTCCGTATCCGACCAGTCCGACGAGCAGCGCGCTGCTGAGCGCCATCATGGTGCCGTTGATTGTCACCTCGACCCGCTGCAGGTCCAGGTGTGCGCGCCGGGACCGCGCGAACACCCGGCGGTCGTGCGCGGTGCGGGTCTCCTGGCCGCCGAGCAACGCGAGCGTGTCGACGTTGCCGTACGAGTCGACGAGCAGGCCGGTCAGCGCGGACTCCGCGTCCTGCAGGCGCTCCGACGCGCGCCGGTAGCGCGGCAGGATCCACCGCATGAGCAGCGCGTACGCCACAATCCAGGCCCCCAGCGGGAGCAGCAGGCGCACGTCGATCGTGGACATCAGCCACACCGAGCCGGCGATGTAGGCGATCACGAACACCAGCGTGTGCACGACCGAGTACGCGGCGGTGCTGGCGGCGTCGCCGCCGTCGCGTACCAGGGTGGCGATGCGTCCGGCGAGGTCGGTGCGGAACCAGCCGACGGACTGCCGGGACACGTGCCGGTGTGCCCGCCAGCGGGCGAGCGGGCGGGCGTTGGCGCGGAACGCGATGTCGTCCAGCGCCTCGCCGATGAGGTGGATCAGCGGCCTGACCAGCAGCACGAACACGGCGACGGTGAGCAACCCGGTGCCGTGGTCGGCCCAGAGCCGGTCCGGGCTCGCGGCGGCGAGCGTGTCGACGAGGCGTCCGGCGTACCCGATGAGCCACACCTCGATCGCGGCGGCCAGGACGGTGGTGGCGACGGCCGCCGTCACGACCGGTCGTAGCGGTCGCAACTCCTCCAGGAGGAACCGCCGGGCGCCGGCGGCCGGGGTGCGGTCGTCGCCGGTCGGGAAGGGATCAACAGGGTTTTCGAACAGACCGAACACGAAGTGCCTTTCCGGCGGCGGAGACGGACAGGGAACCGGGGAAACCGCCGGACGTCCTCATGATCGATCTCCGCTTCGTGTCGGGTGGGTGTCCTCGCGAGGCTAGGCGACATCCCGGCGTGCCGCCTTCCATTTCGCGCCGAGGCCCGGGCAGTGACCTGGCCCACGCCTGTCACAACGGTCGCTCACGCGGTGTCTTGAGACCGAAGGCCCAGGAAACGGAGGAGACACCATGAACGGGAACACCGATGTCGTCGTGATCGGCGGCGGGTACGCGGGCGTCATGGCGGCCAATCGCCTGACCCGGCGCGACGACGTGACAGTGACCCTGATCAACCCGCGGTCGACCTTCGTCGAGCGGATCCGCCTGCACCAGTTGGTGGGTGGGACCGACGACGCGGTCGTCGACTACCGGGACGTCCTGGCCGGGCGCGTGCGGCTGGTCGTCGACAGCGTGACCCGGATCGACGCTGCGGATCGACGCGTGACGCTGGCGACGGGCGGCACGGTCGGCTACGACTACCTGGTCTACGCGGTGGGCAGCGGCAGCGCCGCCCCGGACGTGCCCGGGGCGGCCGAGTTCGCCTACCCGGTGGCGAGCCTGGAGGAGGCCCAGCGGTTGCGGCCCGTCCTCGCCGCCGCCCCCACCACGGCCCCGGTGACGGTGGTCGGCGGGGGCCCGACCGGCATCGAGACCGCCGCCGAGTTGGCGGAGGCGGGACGCGCCGTGACCCTGGTCTGCGGTGCGGTGCTCGGTCCGTACCTGCATCCGCGGGTTCGGCGCTCGGTGGCCGCGAGGCTCGCCCGGCTCGGGGTGACCGTGCTCGACGGCCCCGACGCGACGGTGACGGCCGTCGCCGGCGATGCCGTGCGGCTCGGTGGCGGTCGCCGGGTGCCGAGCGCGGTGACCATCTGGACCGCCGGATTCGGCGTGCCGGACCTGGCCCGCCGCAGCGGGCTGAGCACCGACGCGTCGGGCCGGCTGCTCACGGACGAGACGCTGACGAGCGTGGACGACGCGCGCATCGTCGCGGCCGGGGACTCGGCGGCGCCGTCGGACCTGCCGTTCCGGATGAGTTGCCAGGCCGCGATGCAGCTCGGGCCGCAGGCCGCCGAGACGGTGCTCAGCCGGCTCGCGGGTGAGCAGCCCGCGCCGGTCCACGTGGGCTTCGCCGGCCAGTGCGTCAGCCTGGGGCGTCGCGCCGGCCTGTTCCAGTTCGCCCGCAGGAACGACACCGCGGTGCGACTGCACCTCGGCGGCCGCCCGGCCGCGAAGCTCAAGGAACTCGTGTGCAGGAGCATCATCTGGCAGTTGGCGTACGAGGCACGCAGACCCGGTTCGCTCGCCGTGCGGATCAAGGACGACACGCGCCAGCAGTTGCTGCGGTCCGGGCGCGTCGAGGCGACCGCACGGGCGGCCCGGCCGTCATGAGAGCCCTCGACCACCGGGGGCCGGCCGCGAAGGAGCGCAGGGGGGACCTGAGCGACCACGGCACCGACGC
This sequence comes from Micromonospora sp. NPDC049060, assembly GCF_040649055.1. NCBI lineage: Bacteria > Bacillati > Actinomycetota > Actinomycetes > Micromonosporales > Micromonosporaceae > Micromonospora > Micromonospora sp. NPDC049060. The sequence continues at coordinate 22,292 of NZ_JBEZEV010000054.1, read as the reverse complement.
GGCGACCGAGACCTTCGTCCGCCTACCTGGTCCGGATCACGACCCGGCAGTCGATCAACCGGCTGCCACCCCGCTCACCCTGGGATGAACAGTCGATTACGGTTCCTCACGGCAGAGCCATCCCCCGACCGTGAGGAACCGTGGTGACCGACACCAGCACGACGACCGTCCCCGTCCGCGTCTTCGGCGGCCCGACCGCCCTCATCGAGTACGGTGGCCTCAGGTTCCTGACCGACCCGACCTTCGACGCCCCCGGCGACTACCCGCTGGGCCCCGGCATGGTCCTGACCAAGACGGCCCCCGCCGCCGCCGGCGCGGCCGACCTCGGCCCCGTCGACGCGGTGCTGCTCTCCCACGACCAGCACCCCGACAACCTCGACCACGCCGGTCGAGCCCTGCTGGCCGACGTCGCCCTGACCGTGACGACTCCCAGCGGCGCGGGTCGCCTCGGCGGCACCGCCCGGGGCCTGGCGGCGTGGGAGTCCGTCGAGCTGGAGCGCCCCGGCGGTGGCACCGTGACCGTGACGGGCGTGCCCGCCCGGCACGGCCCGGAGGGCTGCGAGCCGCTCACCGGCGAGGTCGTCGGGTTCGTCCTGACCGCCGCCGACCTGCCCACGGTCTACGTCAGCGGCGACAACGCCTCGCTGGACCTGGTGCGGCAGATCGCCGAGCGATTCGGGCCGGTCGACACGGCCGTGCTGTTCGCCGGGGCCGTGCGTACCCCCATGTTCGACGGCGCGCTGCTCACCCTCGACAGCGCCCAGGCCGTCGAGGCCGCCCGCATCCTGGGCGCGCGGCGGGTCGTGCCGGTGCACGTGGACAGTTGGGCCCACTTCACCGAGGGGCGCGACGACGTGGTCGCCGCGTTCACCCGGGCCGACCTGGCCGACCGTCTCCAGCTGAGCTGAGCGGCCGCCCCGGGGCAGGTCAGGTCCGCGCGCCGCCGAGTCCGAGCAGGACGGCGAGGCCCAGGGCGCTGCGCGGGGCGTACGGCACCCGCCACAGTCCGCCGTGCGCGGCGCCGTACGCCTCGTCCTGCCACGGGTGCGGCAGCGCCGGAGCGCCCGCACGCAGGTGGTGCACCAGGAGCGCGGCCATCAGCGTGTTGCTGGTGGCCGGGTCGAACACCTCGATGCCGAAGCGGTGCGCACCGGCGTACGCGGCGGCCAGCGCCCGGTTGCGCAGCACCGAGCGGGTACGGGTGGGCGGGGCGACGGTGAACGACACGGTCGCCCCGCCGTCGCGGGCCACCGTCGCCCGCCACCGTTGCAGGCGCTTCGCCAGCGCGTAGTTGGGGCCCTGCTGGGGGACGAGGCTGTCGTTGACGCCCGGGTCGACGCCCGGCGGGTAGTTGCGGTGCAGGAGCCTGCCGCCGGAGGCGACCCGCAACGACCGGCGGACGACGCCGCGCGCCGCGTAGCCGCGTTCGGCGTGGCGCACCGCGTCGCCGGGGACGGCGAAGACGTCGGTGGGGGTGGCCAGGAACGCGAGCGCCACGTCGTCGCGGCGGTCCTGCAACCGGAGGGTGAGCGCGTCGACCGCCGTGGCGACCCGGACGTTTGTCGCGCCGTCGGCGTAGACGTAGTTGCCCAGCACGAGCCGGCCGTCGACGCCGAGCAGCCAGTCGGCCACCTGCGGAAGGTTGTGCAGCAGGTCGGCGCCGGCCCGGGCCGCCAACGCGCCGTCGTCGGGGTCGGTGCCGGCGGGGACGGGCAGGTGCAGCCGGCCGCCGCTGCGGCGCGTCGTGTCCAGCAGGCGCCGCCAGATCTCCGGGCGCGGCAGGTCGACCGCGACGACGTCGCCGCCCCAGCGCAGCACGGACGGCAGCGGGCCCATCTCCGCGCCCGCGCCGAGCACCACGATGCGCTGGTCGCGCAGGTCGAGCCAGTCCGGGTTGGCCATGACGGCGCGTACCGCCTCGGCGCAGGAGGGCTCGACGACGCCGGCGGTCACCCACGCGTCGAGCCGGCGGCGCAGCTCGTCGCCGCGCAGCCGCCGGCCCCGGTACGGCAGGGAGAACTCGCGGTCGACCTCGCCGGTGCCGGCGACCGCCGCCGTGCGCAGCGGCGCGACCCCGCTGGGCGCGTCGAACACCTCGCCGAGGCCGGTCTCGGTGCCGTCGGCGCTCACCACGGCCATCCGGCGGTGCAGCGAGGCGAGCCCGTCGCGGGCGATCGTCACCGCGGCCTCGCGGGAGAGCAGTCCGGCCTCGACGAGCCGCCGGAAGTGCCCGAGGTAGCCGTGGCGCCAGTTGGTCTCGTGTTCCGCCGAGCGCGCGCCGACCGGATCGACGGCGCGCAGGGCGTCGGCGACGACCGCCCGCCCGAGCGTGGACGTACTGCGTCCCGCGTCGGTCTTCGGGAACACCACCCCGGTGGGACCCTCCACGCGTAACCGCCCTTCCTCGCTCGCCGGCCAACGGTGCCACTCTGCCGCACCGGGGGCCGCCGCGCAGCGCCGGACCTGCGCAGCGGGCGCTCAGGCCGGGGCCGGCAGGCGCAACCGGCCGTCGATCATCTCGGCGACCGCGTCGACGCGGTGCAGGTGCTCCCGGTCGTGGGTGACCAGGACGGTGGCGGTGCCGCGCTGGCGGGTGAGGTCGGTGACCAGCTCGACGATCGCCGAGCCGCGCTCGTGGTCCAGCGCGCTGGTGGGTTCGTCGACCAGCAGCACCGCGGGATCGTTCATGAGGGCGCGGGCGATGTTGACCCGCTGGCGCTGCCCGCCGGAGAGCTGGTGCGGGCGACGGGCGGCCTGGCCGGTGAGCCCCACCGCCGCCAGCAGTTCGGCGGCGCGGGCGCGGCCGGCGCGGCGGGAACCGCCGGCGAGGTGGGCGATCACCTGCAGCTGTTCGGCGGCGGTCAGCGAGGCGATGAGGTTGGGTTGCTGGAAGACGATTCCGATCTTCTCCCGCCGCAGCGCGGCCGTGCCCGCGCGGCCGAGCCCCGCGGTGTCGGTGCCGGCGACGAGCACCGTTCCCGAGTCGGGGGTGATCAGGGTGGCGGCCACCGCCAGCAGACTCGACTTGCCGGAGCCGGAGGGGCCGATGACGGCGGTGGTGCTGCCCGCCGGCACGCGCAGGCTGACCCGGTCGAGCGCGGTCAGCCGGGCGTCGCCGTCGGGGTAGGTCAGCGTGACGTCGGCGAGTGCGAGGCTCATCGGGCGCTCCCCAGGGCGATCAGCGGGTCGACGGAGGTGATGCGGCGGATGGACAGGGCGGCGCCGGTCGCACCGAGCGCGATCGTCACGGCGGCCGGGAACAGCACCGATTCGGCGGTGAGCGCGAACGGCACCGTGCCGGCCGCCGCGGCGCCGAGCGCGACCGCGAGCGCGGTGCCGGCGGCGGTGCCGGCGAGCAGCAGCACCAGGGCCTGCCCGAGAGCGTCGCGCAGCAGGTGGCCGGTGGTGGCGCCGAGCGCCTTCAGCACGGCGACGTCGGGGGCGCGTTGGATGGTCCACACGGTGAAGAACGCGCCGACGACCAGGGCGGAGATCCCGAACAGCATCCCGCGCATCAGTTGCAGCGACCCGTTCTCGGCGGTGTAGGAGCCGATCGCGGACAGCGCCTGCGTGCGGGTGACCGTACTGGTGTGCAGGTGTCGGTCGGCGGCGGCCAGGTCGGCGTCGCGGGTGGTGCGCAGCGCGACGACCGTCGCGGCGTCGCCGTCGGCGCCGGGGGCCAGGACCTGCCAGTCGTGCAGGTCGGTCCAGATCACCGGGGTGTGGCTGTGGGAGGCGTCGCCGGCCACCACGTCGACGGTGAGGCGGTGTGTGCCGACGGACACGGTCTGTCCGGGCCGGGCGTGCAGCGCGTCGGCCGCGCCCCGCGACAGCACGGCCCGTCCGGTGGCGAGGGTGGCGGGTGCCAGGCCCGAGCCGGGCGGGACGCCGAACACGGACAGCGCGGCGCTGCGCTCGCCCGCGTCGACGCGGGCGGTGGCGATTCCCAGCGGCGCGGCGGCGCTCACCCCCGGCACGTCCTGCCAGCGCAGCCACTGCTCGCGGCTGACGGTGGATTCGGTGAACGAGAGCTTCTGCCCGTCGGCCGGGGCGGAGAACACGAGGTGGTCGGCGGGCAGGTCGCTGATCGCCGAGGTGCTGCCGCGTCCCAGTCCGGCGGTCAGCCCGGACAGCAGGACCACCAGCAGCGTCATCAGCGTCACGACCGTTCCCATCAGGGCGAAGCGGCCCTTGGCGAACCGTAGATCTCTCCACGCGACGAACACGATCGCATCAGCCTTCCGGTAGGTGCCTGAAGCCGCGGTGGCGGCCCGGCACCAACCGTCGTCCGGATGGCGGCCGGTGCCATCGCGCCGCCGATCGGTCTCGGGGCGTCGCACTGCGTACGTCGGGATCAACCTTTTGGTTGATGGCGGCGGCCGTCGGCGTCCTAGCCTGGAGGCATCGTGAACGCGGAATCGCTCGCTCGTCCGCTGCGGGTGCTGCGCGGCTGCCTGCACCTGCTGGTCGGGCTCCTCCTCGCGGTGGCCGCCATGCGTGCCGTCACCGGGCCGGGCCCGCGGCGTGCCGCCGTGCTCGCCGCGGCCGTGGCGCTGGCCGTCGTCTACGCCGTCGGGGCGGCGCTGCCGCTGGTGCGCCGGCACCGACCTGCCGCGCTGGCCTGGCTGGCGGTGCTGACCGGCGGGTGGCTGGTGCTGCTGGCCCTGACCCCGGACGGGGTGTGGTTCGCGTTTCCGCTGTTCCTGCTGCATCTGCACCTGCTGCCCGTGCGCTGGGGGATCGTGGCGGTGGCGGCGACGACCGTGGCGGCGGTCGCCGGTGTCGCCGGCCACCAGGGGGCGCTCACGCCGGGCGCGGTGATCGGTCCCGCCATCGGCGCCGCGGTGTCGGTGGGCACGGTCCTCGGCTACCAGGCTCTGTACCGGGAGAGCGAGCGCCGCCGGCGGTTGATCGAGCAGCTGACCGCAACCCGCGCCGAACTGGCCGCCGCCGAGCACGCCGCCGGGGTCCTCGCCGAGCGGGAACGCCTGGCCCGCGAGATCCACGACACCCTCGCCCAGGGGTTGTCGAGCATCCAACTGCTGCTGCGTGCCGCCCAGCGTGCGTTCCCCGACCGGCTCGACGTGGCGGCGGGCCACGTCGAGCAGGCCCGCCGCACCGCGCAGGACAACCTCGTCGAGGCGCGCCGGTTCGTACGCGCCCTGACACCGCCGGGCCTCGACGGCGCTTCGCTGCCGGCGGCGCTGCGGCGGCTGTGTGACGCGACCGCCGCCGCGTCCGGGCTGACCGTACGCCTGCGGGTAGACGGGACGGCGGTGCGTCTGCCGACCCGCCACGAGGTGGCGCTGCTGCGGATCGCGCAGTCCGCGTTGGCCAACACCGTGCGCCATGCCGGGGCGAGGCGCGCCGACGTGACGCTGCGGTACGGCGCGCGCGACGTCGTCCTCGACGTGGTCGACGACGGGTGTGGCTTCGACGTGGGCGCGGCCGGCGACCGGCCGGACGGCGACGGCGGGTTCGGGCTGGCCGCCATGCGGGCCCGGGCCGAGGAGCTGGGCGGCAACCTGATCGTGGAGTCGGCGCCCGGGTGCGGCGCCCGGCTGGCCGTCGGCTTCGCGCGCCCGGGCACCGGGGAGGCGGGCGCGTGAACGGTCCGATCCGACTGTTGCTGGCCGACGACCATCCGGTCGTACGGGCCGGGCTGCGCGCCGTCCTGGCCACCGAGCCGGACTTCGAGGTGGTCGCCGAGGCCGCGACCGCGCAGCGGGCCGTCGCGCTCGCCGAGGGGGAGCGGGTCGACGTGGTGCTCATGGATCTGCGCTTCGGCGCGGGGATGGACGGCGCCGAGGCGACCGCCGCCATCACCGCCCGCCCCGGCGGCCCCGCCGTGCTGGTGCTGACCACCTACGACACCGATGCCGACATCCTCGCCGCCGTGGAGGCCGGTGCGATCGGTTACCTGCTCAAGGACGCCCCGCCCGAGGAACTCGCGGCGGCCGTGCGCGCCGCCGCCGCCGGCCGTTCCGCCCTCGCCCCGGCCGTCGCCCGTCGCCTCATGGGTCGGGTGCGTGCCCCGGGCACCGCGTTGAGTCGCCGCGAGACGGAGGTCCTGCAGCTCGTCGCCGACGGCCTGTCCAACCAGCAGATCAGCCTGCGGCTGCACCTGAGCCAGGCCACGGTCAAGACGCACCTGGTGCACGTCTACGGCAAGCTCGACGTCGACTCGCGTACCGCCGCCGTCGCCGTCGCCCGGGCCCGTGGGCTGATCCGTCGGTGACCGGGCCGCGCGGGCGGAATTGACGTGCGGTGCGCGTACGCCTGCTGGCAGGGTGGCCGGCATGACAGCGCAGGCTCTGGCGGGGGCACTCGCCGACGACGTACGGCGGCAGGTCTTCGCGGCGATCGTGCTGGGCGGCGCCGACGCCCCGGCGGTGGCCGACCGGACGGGCCTGTCGGCGCGGCAGGTGCTCACCGCGATCCGCCGGCTCGTCGACGCGGGCCTGGTGACCGGCGGCGACGATGACCTGCGGGTCGACGCCGAGCGGCTGCGGGAGGCGGCCCGTACGCCGGCGGCGCCCCGGCCGGCCGGCGACTCCACGGACCGCGTGCTGCGCACCTTCGTGCGCGACGACAGGCTGACCGGCCTGCCGGCGCAGCGCGGCCGGCGGCGGCTGGTGCTGGCGCACGTGGCGAAGTCCTTCGAGCCGGGGGTGCGCTATCCGGAGCGGGCGGTCGACGAGGTGTTGCGGCGCTGGTGCGAGGACGGCGGCTCCGACCACGTGGCGCTGCGCCGGTACCTGGTCGACGAGCAGTTGCTGGCCCGGGAGCAGGGCGTCTACTGGCGCGTCGGCGACTGAGCGCCACCCTCGTCGCGGCCGGCGGATTTCCCGTTGACCCGAGGGCGAGGATCGACTGGTGAGCGAGACAGACTGGACGACGGTGCCGACCCGTCCCGACCGGCCCGAGGCGACGATCCTGCTCGAGGAGTACTTCGAGGAGATGGTCCGCCGCTACCACGCTCGCCCGGTCCGGCCGGGTGAGGTCGCGGCGGCGATGGCCGACGACCCGAGCGACGACCTGGCCGCGCCCACCGGGGTCCTTTTGCTCGCGTACCGCGACGCTCGTCCGGCCGGCTGCGCCGGCCTGCGGTGGCGGCCGGGCTGGGCGGAGCTGACCCGGGTGTACGTGCGCCCCGCGCACCGCGGCCACGGCGGCGGGGCGGCCCTGCTCGCCGCCGTGGCGCAGCGGGCCCGGGCCGCCGGGGCCGACCGGATCCGGCTGGACACCCGCGGCGACCTCGTGGGGGCCCGCGCCCTGTACGCCCGGCACGGCTACCGGGAGATCCCGGCGTACAACGACGGTGCCTACGCCCAGCACTGGTTCGAGAAGGTCCTGAGTTGACGTCGCGGCCGGAACGCGCTAAATAAAGAACAGGAAGTTGAGTCCCATCGGCTCAACTCAAGGACCTTCGGCCAGGAGAACCGAGGAGGCAGGCCATGTTGATGCGCACCGACCCCTTCCGTGAGATCGACCGGATCACCGAGCAGTTCTTCGGCACCGCCGCGCGCCCCGCGGTCATGCCCCTGGACGCCTACCGCGACGGCGACTGGTTCTACGCGGCGTTCGACCTGCCGGGCGTCGACCCGGACAGCATCGACTGCACCGTCGAGCGCAACGTGCTGACCGTGCGCGCCGAGCGCCGCCGGCCCGCCGGCGAGAACGTCGAGCTCGTCGCCGCCGAACGCCCGATGGGCACCTTCACCCGGCGGCTCTTCCTCGGCGACACCCTCGACACCGACAAGCTCGAGGCCGGCTACGACAACGGCGTGCTGACCCTGCGGATCCCCGTCGCGGAGCGGGCCAAGCCCCGCCGGGTCACCGTCACGGCCACCGCCAACGGCCGCAAGGAGATCAACGCCTGATCCCGGCGGGCGAGGGGCGGGGCGGCCGGTGCGGCCGCCCCGCCCCTCGCTTTTCCCGGGGTGCCGGTGAGACCCGTGTCGGCGCGCGATACCGGCGGGGCGTCGGCGATGCTGTGGGCGTGGAGTACGTGTCCAGAGTGCCGCGACCGCCGCTGGACGGGCTGATCGACGACCTCTACTACCTGGAGGGGACGTCGCCGTACGCCCGGCTGACGCTGCCGCCGATGCCGGCGGCGTTGCTCATCGTCAACCTCGGGGCGCCGTTCCGCATCCGCGCCGGCACCGACATCGAGCCGGCCGGGTACGCCGACGGCTGCGTGGTCACCATGCCCACCCGCGCCTTCGAGTTCGGCTACCCACTGCGGACCCGGTCCGTCGGCGTGCACTTCAAGCCGTGGGGGCTGGCGCCGTTCCTGCCGATGCCCGCGGCCGAGCTGTGCGACCGGCCGGTGACGGTGGAGCAGGTGTGGGGCCGGCCCGCCACTGCTGAGCTGCGGGACCGGCTGGCCACGGCGGACGGACCGCACGAGATGCTGACGCTGCTCGAGGAGGAGCTGACGCGACGGCTGTGCGAGATGGCCGGCCTGGGACTGGTCCGCCGTACGAGCAGCGTCATCGCGGCGGCCAGCGGGGCGGTGGCGATCGGCGACCTGAGGGTGGCAGCCGGCGTCAGCAGCACTCATCTGGCACAGCGGTTCAAGGAGCTCATCGGCGTCACGCCGAAGCGGCTGGCCCGCACCTACCGCTTCGCCGCCACCGTGTTCTCGATCGACCCCGCCGAACCGGTCGACTGGGGCGACCTCGCCGGTCGCGCGGGCTACTTCGACCAGGCCCACTTCGGCCACGAGTTCCGGGCGTTCACCGGGCTCACGCCGACCCGGTACGTGGAAGTCCGGCGGCAGTTCCTGCGCGAGCATCCCGGCCACGTGCTGGACAGCTGGCCACTGCCAACCGATTGATTTCTTACAAGAGCGACAGCTCACGACACGTCAACATGGGGGCATCCCCCAGCAGAGGAGCGCCCCATGGGCAAGGTGGTCATGTACAGCTCGGTGTCGGTGGACGGCTTCGTCGCGGACGACAACGACCAGCCCGGGCCGCTGTTCGACTGGTTGTCCAGCGGTGACGTGCCGTTGGACTCCAGCGGCGAGCTGAAGGTGTCGCAGACGTCCTACGACTACACCCGGGCGTACTGGGACCAGATCGGGGCGACAATCGTCGGCCGCCACGTCTTCGACCTGACGGACGGCTGGGACGGCAAGCCTCCGGGCGGGGTCGACCACGTGGTCGTCGTGACGCACCAGCCGGAGCCCGAGGGCTGGGACCCCGAGGCGCCGTTCCACTTCGTCGACGGCGTCGAGGCAGCCGTGGCCAGGGCCCAGGAGCTTGCGGGAGACCGCATGGTCGAGGTCGCCGCCGGCGACGTCGGTGGCCAGGTGCTTGCCGCGGGCCTGGTCGACGAGGTGCGCATGGACGTCGTACCCGTCGTGTTCGGGTCCGGCAAGCGCTACTTCGGGTCGGTCCACGCACAGCACCTGCTGGAGGATCCTGACGTGACGATCCAGGGCAACCGGGTGCTGCACCTGCGATACCGGGTGCGCCGTTGACCAATCTGAGCGGGCGCGCGTAGGGCGCGCCTCCTCCCGTTCTCGACCCGAAGCTGAGAACCTTTTTCACATGCTCTCCCCGAACGCTCCGGCGCGGCCAAGCCGGCCCACCCCGCTGGCCCTGCCCGGGGGGCCCGTCGACTTCACCGAGGCGTGGCTGCGCAACCGGCGGCTGTCCGAGCACACCCGCGACGCGTACCGGCGGGACGTCGCCGGCTGGCTCGCCTGGTGCGCGGCCCGCGAACTGGACCCGTTGCAGGCGAACTTCCTGCACGTCAACGAGTACGGCCGGGCGCTGGAGGCCACACTCGGCGCGCGCACCGGCAAGCCGCTGACCCCCGCCACCGTCGCCCGCCGGCTCTCCGCCCTGTCCAGCTGGTACGACTTCCTGGTCAAGCTGCGCGCGGTCGAGGCCAACCCGGTCGCCGGCGCCGACCGCCCCCGCATCGACCGGGACCACTCCGCGACCGTCGGGCTCGCCCCCGAGGAGGTCGACGCGCTGCTCGCCGCCGCCGAGGCCGACACCGGGCCGACCGCCGCCCGCAACCGGGCCGCGATCGCGTTGCTGGCCGACCTCGGACTGCGCGTGGGGGAGCTGGTCTCGCTCGACCTGGCCGACCTCGGCGCCGAGCGGGGCCACCGCAGCGTGCGGTTCGTCGGCAAGGGCGGCAGGCCCCGCCGCCGCGCCCTGACCCCCGGCACCGCGTACGCCCTCGACGCGTACCTGGCCCAGCGGGCCGCCGCCCAGGGCGTGGCGGTGCACGAGCTGACCGGTCCGCTGCTGGTCACCGCCAGCGGGGCCCGGCTGGATCGGCACGCGATGTTCCGGCTGGTGCGCCGGCTGGCCCGTACGGCCGGCATCCCGGCGTGGGCGAGGCTGTCACCGCACTCGTTGCGGCACGCGTTCGCCACCACCGCCCGCGCCGAGGGCGTGCCCCTGGAGGACGTGCAGGACGCGATGGGTCACGCCGATCCGCGCACCACCCGCCGCTACGACCGGGACCGGCACAACCTCGACCGCGATCCCGCGTACGCGATCTGGGCGGCCCGGGCCCGCCGCCGCGGCTGAGGTGCCGGTGGCCGGTGGATGCCGCGCGTGGGTGGCATCCACCGCCCGGAGCTCGCGGCCCGCAGGTCCGTGTGGAGCGGCCTACGGGTCCGTGTGGATCAGCGCCCGGCTCAGCGCCTCGATGCTCTGCTGGCCCCCGGCGACGATCAGGACGTCGCCGTGGGCGAGGACGTGTCCCAGCCCCGGTGCGGTGACCGTCCGCCCGTCGCGGACGACGGCGACGACGCTCACCCCGTTGACGCGCGCGACGGCCTCGGCCAGGGTCCGGCCGTCGTAGGGCGACGCGGCCGTCACCGGCAGCTCGACGACGCTGATCGCCTCCCGGTGGCGTTCCAGGTGCGTGACGTGGTCGATGGTGGCGATGGGGTGCAGCAGCTCGGCCACCTCCTGCGCCTCCGTCGGGCTGAGGGTCACGGACCGTTCCACCGTGTCCGGGTCGCCGGGGGCGTAGACGACGACGTCCCGCCGGCCGCCGCGATGGCAGACGACCCCGATCACCTGTCCCTCCCCGGTGTGCAGGGTGTAGCCGACCCCGATGCCGGGCAGCGGCATGCGTTCTATCTGCATCATTGCCTCCTGTCGTGTTGCACAGCGGACCGGCCTACGCCACGAAGTAGCGCAGCCACACGTACACCCAGGCGATCACCGTGGTCATGATCGTGGTGACGATGCCGTAGCGGGTGAACTGCCAGAAGCTGATCGGTTCCTTGGCGCGGGCGGCGATGCCCAGCACGACGATGTTGGCGCTGGCCGCCACGGCCGTGCCGTTGCCGCTCAGGTCGGCGCCCAGGGCGAAGGACCACCACAGCGCCTGCCCGGTACCCGGATCCGGGGCCCCCGCGACGAGGCCCTCCACGATCGGCGCCATGGTCGCCGCGTAGGGGATGTTGTCGAAGAACGCACCGAGCACCGCCGAGCCGAAGACCAGGCCCGTCGCCGCCGCGAAGTAGTTGTCGCCGACGGCGTCGCTGGCCCGTTCGCCGATCCAGCTGATCACCCCGGTCTCGGTCAGGCCGGCGACCATCACGAACAGGCCGGTGAAGAACACAAGCGTCGGCCACTCCACCTCGCCCAGATAGGCCGACTTGTCCGTCCTGGACACCAGGACCATCAGCCCGGCGCCGAGCAGCGCGACGACGGCCACGTCGATGTGGATCACCGTGTGGAGCGTGAACGCGACGATCACCAGGCCGAGCACGACCAGGCAGCGGATCAGCAACCTCGGGTCGGTGATGGCGGCGCGGGCGTCCATGTCGCGTACCGCCTCGAACCGCTCGGGGCGGTGCACGAACGCCCGGCGGAACATGACCCGCGCCAGCACCAGGAACGCCAGGAACATCAGCACCGTGACCGGGGCCATGTGCCAGAGGAAGTCGTTGAAGCTCAGCCCGGCCCGGCTGCCGATGATGATGTTGGGCGGGTCGCCGATCAGGGTGGCCGCGCCGCCGATGTTGGCGGCGAGCACCTCGGCGATCAGGAACGGCGCGGCGGGCATGCCCAGCCGGCGGCACACGGAGATGGTGATCGGGGCGACCAGCATGACCGTCGTGACGTTGTCCAGGACCGGCGAGGCGATGCCGGTGATCGCGACGAGCAGCACCATCAGCCGGTACGGCCGCCCCTGCGAGCGCTGGGCGGCCCAGATCGCCATGAACTCGAACACGCCGGTCTGCTTGATCACCCCGACGATGATCATCATGCCGAGGAGCAGGAAGATGACGTCCCAGTCGATGCCGGCGTGGTGGGCGTAGAACACGTCCGAGCCGGGCACCAGCCCGAGCGCGGCCATCAGGCCGGCGGCGCCCAGCACCACCGCGACCCGGTTGATCTTCTCGGTGGCGATGAAGACGAAGGCGACCGTGAAGATGACGATCGCGGCGAGGGCGGGCCACGCGCTCACGGGCACCTGCCCGGCGGACCGTGCTCCACCCCGGCGCGCCGCTGCGCGCAGGTGACCGCCTCAACTTCCGGTGGCGCGGGTTCGGTCACCATCGGATGACGGTTCACAGGGTCCTCCCGGGTTCGGCGCGGCGCGGCGGGGAACGCCCGCACGGGCGGCGACAGAGGGAGCCGCGCACGAGGGATCGGAGCCCGGAGCGGCTCCCGGCCCCGGGCTCGCGTTCATGGTCATCGGTCCGCTGCGGGTCGACATCGGGGCTGACACCCATTTGCCGTCGGCCCGGTGCCCGGCCTGTCGGCGGCCCGGCGGACCTGCGGCGATAATGGGTGCCGGCACGCATTTACAGCACGCGCCACGGCCGACAGGCTGGCCATGACGAGGGTGATCACCGCTGCGGCGCGGGCCGGCCCGCCGCGTCACGAAGCGCGGACGAGCGCGGGAGCCGCAGGGCGTCGGAACCGGAGCGGGAGGGGAGGTGCCGTCGTGTCGCTGTTCTGGCGGATCTTCCTGCTCAACGCCGCCGTACTCGTCGCCGCCACGCTGCTGCTGCTCGGCCCGGTCACGGTGTCCACCCCCGTGCTGCTCACCGAGGCCCTCGTGCTGACCGTGGGCCTCGCGGCGATGCTGGTCGCCAACGCCGCGCTGCTGCGCGTCGGCCTCGCGCCGCTGCACCGGCTGACCCGGGCCATGACCACCATCGACCTGCTGCAGCCCGAGCCCCGCCCGGTCCCGGCCGGGCAGGCCGGCATCGCGGACCTGATCCGCGCCTTCAACGCCATGATCGACCGGCTGGAGGCGGAGCGGGCCACCAGCGCGGCCAGCGCCCTGTCCGCCCAGGAGGCCGAGCGCCGGCGCGTCGCCCAGGAACTGCACGACGAGGTCGGCCAGACCCTGACCGCGGTCCTGCTCGAACTCAAGCAGGTCGCCCGGCACGCGCCTGAACCGGTCCGCGCCCAACTCGCCCAGGTGCAGGAGACCACCCGCGACAGCCTCGACGAGATCCGCCGCATCGCGCGCCGGCTGCGCCCCGGCGTACTGGAGGAGCTCGGCCTGACCAGCGCCCTCAAGGCGCTCGTCACGGAGGTCACCGGGCACACGGACCTGTCCGTGCGCCAGCACCTCGACGCCGACCTGCCCACCCTCGACGGCGAGGCCGAACTGGTGATCTACCGGGTGGCGCAGGAGGCCCTCACCAACACCGTCCGGCACGCGCGGGCCGCCACCGTCGAGCTGTCGCTGACCCGTCGACCGGGCCACGTGCAGCTGCGGATCCGCGACGACGGCCGGGGCATCGGCGACGCCGCCGAGGGCGCCGGCGTACGCGGCATGCGGGAGCGGGCCCTGCTCATCGGCGCCCAGCTCAGCGTGGGTCCCGGCCCGGGCGGCGGCACCGAGGTGCGGCTGCGGGTGCCGCTCGGCGACCGGGATGGCCGGCCGTGACCACCCGCATCCTGCTCGCCGACGACCACGCCCTCGTCCGCCGTGGCGTGCGCCTCATCCTCGACAGCGAACCGGACCTGACCGTCGTGGCGGAGGCCGGCGACGGCGCGGAGGCCATCGCCCTGGCCCAGACCGAGCGTCCCGACCTGGCCATTCTCGACATCGCCATGCCGCGACTGACCGGCCTGCAGGCGGCCCGGGAGCTGTCCCGGCAGCAGCCGGGCCTGCGCATCCTCATCCTGACCATGTACGACAACGAGCAGTACTTCTTCGAGGCCCTCAAGGTCGGCGCCAACGGCTACGTGCTCAAGTCCGTCGCCGACCGCGACCTGGTGGAGGCCTGCCGCGCCGCCGTACGCGACGAACCGTTCCTCTATCCGGGTGCCATCAACGCCCTCATCCGTACCTACCTGGAACGCAGCGCGCGGGGCGAGAGCGTGCCGGCCAGGGCCATCACCGAACGCGAGGAGGAGATCCTCAAGCTCGTCGCCGAGGGCCACTCCTCCAAGGAGATCGCCCGCCTGCTGTTCATCAGCGTCAAGACCGTCGAGCGGCACCGGGCCAACCTGCTGCAGAAGCTGGGCCTCCGGGACCGGCTGGAACTGACCCGCTACGCCATCCGGGCCGGGCTCATCGAGCCATGACCGCGCGCGGCGGGACCGGCCCGGGCGGCGTTCGGCAGGCCGGTCCGGGCGGTGCTCAGTGCCGGCGGCGACCGCGACCCGACCGGCCGGTACGGGGGCGACAGGGCCGACTTTCCTGCGGGCGGGCCCACCGGTTCTCTACGGTCGACGGGTGGGCGCTGAGCAGCCGTGGAGCCGGCCGGCCCGTCGGAGCCGCCCGGTGCGTACCGGGTTGGTGTTCGCGGGCGTGACCGTGCTGCTGTGCTGCATCGGGGTCGCCGGGCTGGGCGCCTGGAACGTGCAGGTGGTCACGCAGGCCAGCGGCCCGGTGCGGGAGACCGCGGACGGGTTCCTGCGGTCGGTGGCGGCGGGCGACACCGACGGCGCGTACGACCGGCTCTGCGCCGACGCGCGCAGCCGGTGGAGCCCGATCGGGTTCACGAGCTGGCTGCGCACCCCGCCGTTGGTCAACGGCTACGAGATCGTCGACGTGTCGGTGGCGACCCGGGGTGGCAGCCCGCGCGGCACGGTGGCGGTGCGGCTGACCCGCGACAGCGGCCTCACCGAGGAGCGGAAGCTGTCGGTGGTGCGCGAGGACGGCGGCTGGCGGGTGTGCGGCGACCCGTACTGACGCCTCAGCGGCGGGGGCCGAGCTCGCCCGCGCGGTAGTGCCGGCGGCAGAGCACCTGGTAGCGCACCTCGGCGCTGTCCACGGTGTCCCCGATGACCACCTGCAGGCCCTCGCGGACCACCCGGCCGTCGACGACCCGGGCGTTGAGCAGCCCTTCCCGGCCGCACCAGCAGAGCACCTCGACCTGGATGCGGGCCACCTCGTCGGCCAGTTCGAACAGCCGCTGCGCGGCCGGGAACAGGCACGAGCGGAAGTCGGTGGCCAGCCCGAACGCGTACACGTCGACGTCGTAGCTGTCGACCAGCTCCGCCATCTGCTCGACGTGCTCCAGGTTGTAGAACGACGCCTCGTCGCAGATCAGGTAGTCGACGCGTACGCCCTCGGCCCAGGTGTCGCGCACCAGGGTGCGCAGGTCCAGCTCGTCGGTGACCTCGACGGCCTCGTGCGCCAGGCCGATGCGCGTGGTGACCTGCGGGCCGAGCGAGCGGTCGATGCGGGTGGTGACGAGGCCGCGGCGGCCCTGCCGGGAGTGGTTGTAGTTCATCTGCAACGCCATCGTGGACTTGCCGCAGTCCATCGGCCCCCAGAAGAACTTCAACGCCGCCGCGTGCAGCGGACGCCCGTCCACGCCCCGCGCCGCGGCGCACCCGGCGGGGGAGTCGTCGGGGCCCAGCGGCGGGCGCGCCAGGCAGGTCGGGGCGGTGGCGTGGTCGGTCACGGTCGGGCAGCCTAGCCGATCGACGCCCGCTGATCCGGCCGGTGCGGGACGGGCCCGCGTTTCCTAGAGCACCCGGGGCGGGGTGTTGCCGGCGGCGACGATCGCCCGGCGGATCGGCACGGCCAGCAGCAGCAGGAACCCGACGACGAAGAAGATCAGCAGGGAGACCAGGCCCACCCGGTAGGAGTTGGTGAGCTGGAACACGATGCCGAAGGCGAGCGGGCCGAGCCAGCTGGTGCCCTTGTCGCTGATCTCGTAGAAGCCGTAGTACTCGCCCTCCTTGCCGGCGGGGATGAGCTGGCTGAACAGCGACCGGCTCAGGGCCTGGCTGCCGCCGAGCACCAGGCCGATGGCGGCGCCGAGGATCATGAACGGCACCGGTGCCTCGGCGGGCAGCCGGAACGCGCCGAGGATCACCCCGGTCCACAGCACCAGGCTGATCAGCACGGTCTTCCAGGCGCCGATGCGCTTGGCGAGGGCGCCGAGCAGCAGCGCGCCGCCGAAGGCGAGGAACTGCACCAGCAGGATGGTGACGATCAGGGTGCTCTGCCCGAGCTTCAGCTCCTCGGTGCCGTACTGGCTGGCCAGGGCGATGACGGTCTGGATGCCGTCGTTGTAGACCAGGAACGCCAGCAGGAAGAACAGCGTCAGCGGGTACGCCTTGATCTCGCGCAGGGTGCGGCCGAGCTGCCGGAACCCGTCGCTGACCGGGTTGCCGCCGGCCCGCGCGGCGGCCGTGGGGTGCTCGCGCAGCCAGCGCAGCGGGATCAGGGTGAACACCGCCCACCACACGCCGGCGGACACGATCGACCAGCGGGCCAGGTCGAGGGTGCGCTGGTGGTTGCCCTCCTCGCCGAGCATGCTGACCGCGACGAGGTTGAGCGCCAGCAGCAGGCCGCCGCCCAGGTAGCCCAGCGCCCAGCCGCGGCTGGAGATGCCGTCGCGGTCGTCGGGGCCGCCGAGCTGCGGCAGGAACGAGTTGTAGACCACGACACCGGCGCCGAAGGCGATGTTGGCGACCATGAACAGCGCCCCGCCGAGCAGGTACCGGTCGCCGGTGACGAAGAGCATGCCGACGGTCGCGCCGGCGCCGATGAAGGCGGCGGCGGCGAGCAGCCGCTTCTTGTGCGCCGAGCGGTCGGCGATCGCGCCGACGATCGGCAGCGCGAACACGGTGAGGAACACCGACAGTGACACCAGGTACGGGAAGTACGAGCCGGCGGCGACCTTGATGCCCAGCGGGTACACGTAGCCGCCGCAGGTGTCGGCGCCGAGTTCGCAGCCGGCGGCGAGTTCGGTGACGGTGGTCAGGAACGGGCCGAGGAAGACGGTGATGACGGTGGTGGAGAAGGCGGACATCGCCCAGTCGTAGAAGTACCATCCGCTGCGTTCGCGGCGGGTGCTCGCCGGGGCGGGGGTGTCGCCCACGGCGGGGGTGACGGTCTCGGCCATCGGGGTCCTTCGAACGGTTCAGGCGGCCCAGTGACCGCGGCTGTGATACACGTCGCGCAGCACGCCGACGTGATCGGTCATGATGCCATCCACTCCGAGGTCGAGTAACTCGTGCATCTCGGCAGGTTCGTCGATCGTCCAGACATGCACGTGCAGTCCGAGTCGGTGGGCGTGGCGCAGGAACCGGCGGTCCACCACGGGCACCCGCCCGTAGCGCACCGGCACCTGCGCGGCGACCACCGACGGGGGCAGTCGAAGCGCCCGCCCGGTCAGCGACGCCATCCGCAGCCGGGCCACCCCGCGCATGCCGAGGCTGCTGGCGACGCGCCCCTGCGTCAGGGCGCGCAGCCGGGCCAGCCGGGCGTCGCTGAACGAGGCCAGCAGCACCCGGTCGCCGGCCCCGACGCGCGCGACGGTGGCCACTGTCGGCTCGACGCCGCCGTCGGCCTTGACGTCGATGTTGAACCGCACCTGCGGCCAGGCGTCGAGAACCTCGTCGAGGCGGGGGACCACGGCGGCGCCGCCGACGCGTACCGAGGCCAGGTCGGCCCAACGCAGGTCGGCGATGCGCCCCGGCTCGCCCGTGACGCGGGTCAGCGTGGCGTCGTGGAAGACCACCGCGACGCCGTCGGCGGTGCCGTGCACGTCGGTCTCGACGTACCGGTAGCCGAGCCCGATCGCCCGGGCGAACGCGGCGGCGGTGTTCTCGTCGCCCTCGGCGGCGCCGCCCCGGTGGGCGAAGGCCAGCGGTGCGGGGCCGTCGAGGTAGGCGTGGGTCACGCGGGGAGTATGCCGGGGCGCGGTGGCCGGCGGGTGACCGGCCGGCGGCCGGAGCGGGTCAGCTCCAGTCCGTCTGGTAGCCGGGTCCGCGCAGCAGGGCGAGCAGCTCGCCGTCGGAGGGGTGGTGGGTGCGGGTGAGCGCACCACGCAGGTCGTCGGCGGTCACCGGATCCGGACCCTGCACGCTGACGCTGAGCACCTGGTCGCGGGCGAAGAGGTACAGCGCGGTGGCGGGGTCGCTGTTGTCGGTGTCCCGGGTCACGACGAGGGTGAGACCGTCGCCGGCGTCGGTGCAGACGTGGATCGTCCGGACGTCGCAGTCGACCCCGTCGGCCAGGGACCCGTCGGGGGCCGGGTGGTGCTGCTGCCACACCACCGGCACCGTACGGCCGTCGCGGGTGCGCAGGCCGTAGGCGATGTCGAGACCGAGCCGGTCCAGCCAGCCGAGGGTGCCGGAGCGGGGCAGGTCGTCGGGGACCAGCAGGTCCTCGGCAGGCCAGGGGGAGGAGCGGGTCAGGTCGCTGAGGTCCCGGCGGTCCTTCTCGTCGTGGTACGCCGAGCGCAGGACGGCATACCCGCCTGCGCAGACGAGGACGAGCAGGGCGACGACGAGCAGCGGCAGGCGCAGGCGGGTCACCGCGCCATTGTGCCCACGCCGGGGATCAGGTCCTTCCGGAGCGCTGGGAGCGGCTGGTGTCGATCGGGCGACTCGGGTCGACGTGGCGGGGCCTGTCGGGCTCGTCGGGCCGCAACGGCACCAGCGAATCGGTGATGGCGTCGATGATCCGGTCGGTGGCGCGCAGGGCGGCGCCCGGGGTTGCCGGCGTCAGGTCGGCGAGGTCCACCGGGTCGCCGAAGTGCACCCGCACCACAGGGCGGCGCACCAGGGAACGGGCGATGCCGCGCAGCAGCCCCTTCGGGGCGCGGTAGGGCACCACCTCGTGGCAGCCCCACTGGGCGACCGGGACGACCGGGGCGCCGCAGGCGAGGGCGAGGCGGGCGGTGCCGGTCTTGCCGCGTTCGGGCCACAAGCCGGGGTCGAGGCCGATGCGGCCCTCCGGGTAGACCAGGATCACCGAGCCGGCGGCGACCGCCGCGGCGGCGTCGTCGAGGGCGCGGCTGACGGCGGCGGTGCCCCGGTCGACCCGCAGGTGCCCGGCGTGGCGCATCAGGGCGCCGATGACGGGGGTGCGGAACAGCCCGCCGGTGGCCATGATCCGGGGGGCGACGCCCCGGGCGCGGCAGGCGGCGGCGAGCACGACGGGGTCGAACGGGCTGATGTGGTTGGCGGCCAGGATCAGCGGGCCCCGGCGCAGCGCCTCGGGCACGTCGCCGCTGACCTCCAGGCGGGCCAGGAGCACGACGACGACGCGGGCGAGCAGTTGCGCGGCACGCCAGATCAGCGGTGGCTGCCAGGTCGGGCGGGTGGTGTCCATCAGCGCGCATGGTCGCACGCGCGGGCCACCCCGCGTGGTGGCGGGGCCGTCCGGCAGAGGTGATCAGGGTCATTGGTCCCGGGTCGCTTCGGGACCCCCGCCCCTGCCGATTCTTCTACGACGAGCAGTAGTATTTACTACGTCTCGTAGTATGCACAGCCTGGGGGTTACTGGTGGACGCGTTGGACGTCGCCCGCTGGCAGTTCGGTGTCACCACCGTCTACCACTTTCTCTTCGTGCCGCTGACCATCGGCCTGTCCGTGCTGGTGGCGATCCTCCAGACGATGTGGCACCGCACCGGCGACGAGAAGTACCTGAAGCTCACCAAGTTCTACGGCAAGCTCTTCCTGATCAACTTCGCGATGGGCGTGGTGACCGGCATCGTGCAGGAGTTCCAGTTCGGCATGAACTGGAGCGACTACTCCCGCTTCGTCGGCGACATCTTCGGCGCCCCCCTGGCGATCGAGGCGCTTGTCGCGTTCTTCCTGGAGTCCACCTTCATCGGCCTGTGGATCTTCGGCTGGGACCGGCTGCCCAGGCGGCTGCACCTGGCCAGCATCTGGGCCGCCGCGATCGGCAGCAACCTCAGCGCGTACTTCATCCTCGCGGCGAACTCGTTCATGCAGAACCCGGTCGGCTACCGGATCAACCCCGACACCGGCCGCGCCGAACTCACCGACTTCGTCGCCGTGCTGACCAACAAGGTCGCCATGATCACCTTCCCGCACACCATCGCCGGCGCGTTCCTGGTGGCCGGCTCGCTGCTGGTCGCCGTCGCCATGTGGCACCTGGTGCGCAACCGCGACTCCGCCGACACCCCCGCCTACCGCTTCGCCGCGAAGTTCGGCTCCTGGGTCACCCTGGTCTCCGCCGCCGCCGTCGCCATCACCGGCGACATCCAAGGCAAGATCATGACCCAGGTGCAGCCGATGAAGATGGCCGCCGCCGAGGGCCTCTACACCACCGAGAGCCCCGCCTCGTTCTCCGTACTCACCGTCGGCAGCCTCGACGGCAGCCGCGAACTGTTCGCCCTCAAGATCCCGCACCTGCTGTCCTGGCTGGGCACCGGCGACCCCAACGGCACCGTGCAGGGCATCAACGACCTGCAGGCCCAGTACGCCGCCCAGTACGGCGCCGGCAGCTACACCCCGATCATCCCGGTCACCTACTGGAGCTTCCGCTTCATGATCGGCTTCGGGATGGCCGCCGCCGCCATCGCCCTGCTGGTGCTCTGGAGCCAACGCAAGGGCCGCACCCCCACCAGCAAGTGGCTGCTGCGCGCCGGCCTGGTCATGCCCCTGCTGCCCCTCGCGGCGAACTCCTTCGGCTGGATCTTCACCGAGATGGGCCGCCAGCCGTGGATCGTCTTCGGCGAGATGCTCACCCGCGACGGCGTCTCCCGCAGCGTCTCGCTCACCGAGGTGCTCACCTCCTTCACCGCCTTCACCCTCATCTACGCCATCCTCGCCGTCGTCGAGGTCAAACTGCTGCTGCGCTACGCCAAGGCCGGCGTACCCGACCTCACCCCCGACCCCGACATCGACGACACCCACGACGACGCCGAGCGCCCGCTCGCGTTCGCCTACTGATCACCGGAGACAACCGTGGAACTCACCACCATCTGGTTCCTGCTCGTCGCGGTCCTGTTCACCGGGTACTTCATCCTCGAGGGCTTCGACTTCGGCGTCGGCATGCTGCTGCCCGTACTCGGTCGCGACGACCGGGAACGCCGCGTCCTGATCAACACCATCGGCCCCGTCTGGGACGGCAACGAGGTCTGGCTCATCACCGCCGGCGGCGCCATGTTCGCCGCGTTCCCCGAGTGGTACGCCACCCTGTTCTCCGGCTTCTACCTGCCGCTGCTGCTGATCCTGCTCGCCCTGATCATCCGCGGCGTCGCCTTCGAGTACCGCCACAAGCGCCCCGAGGCGTCCTGGAAACGCCGCTGGGACACCGCCATCTTCGTCGGCTCGGTGGTGCCGGCGATCCTGTGGGGCGTGGCGTTCGCCAACATCCTGCGCGGCGTGCCGCTCGACGCCGACCACGAGTACGTCGGCGGCCTGCTCGACCTGCTCAACCCGTACGCCCTGCTCGGCGGCGCGACCACCGCGGCGCTGTTCCTCACCCACGGCGCCGTGTTCATCGCCCTGAAGACCGTCGGCGAGGTCCGCGAGCGCGCCGCCGCCCTCGCGGTACGCGTGGGCGTGGCCGCCGCCGTGCTCGCGGTGGCGTTCCTGACCTGGACGCTGAACATCCGCTCCAGCACCGCCGCCGTCGTGTTCGCCGTCGGCGCGGCCCTCGCCCTGCTCGGCGGCCTCACCGCCGCCCGCGCCCGCCGGGAGGGCTGGGCGTTCACCGGCACCGCCGTGGCCATCGCCCTGGCCGTGGCGACGCTCTTCGCGGCGCTCTTCCCGAACGTGCTGCCCTCCACGCTCGACGCGGCCGGGACGCTGACCGCCACCAACGCCGCCTCCACCCCCTACACCCTGAAGATCATGACCTGGGTGGCGGTGGTGTTCACCCCGATCGTGCTGGCCTACCAGGGCTGGACGTACTGGGTGTTCCGCAAGCGCATCGGGGTGGCCCACATCCCGCGGCACTGACCGCCCACGGCGGGTGGCGGTGAGGTCCCGCCGCCACCACCCGCGCCGGCGGGGCGGGCGGCACCCAGAACCGGACGCCGGCAGTCTCCGAGGGGAGCCGGGAGACGTCCTCGGCCACCTCGACCGTGACCTCCGGCGGCAGCTCACCGA
>NZ_JBEZEV010000053.1:27945-42057 GCF_040649055.1 Micromonospora sp. NPDC049060 | reverse complement strand
CGTTGCCGACGATCTCCCGGACCAGCACCGGCGACCCGGCGATGTCGACCTGCGCGTGGAGCAGCCACCCGAGCGGGCCCATCAGGCCGCTCCGCCCGTCGCGGCGGCGCCCGGCAGACCCGCGACCGGCAGCCCGGGCGGGCCGACGTCGGGAACGGCGGGACCGTCCAGCCGGGCGCCGAGCAGCCGCTCGACGTACTTGGCGAGCACGTCCACCTCGAGGTTGACCGGGTCGCCGACGCCCCGGGCGCCGAGGGTGGTCAGCTTCAGCGTGGTCGGGATCAGGCCGACCGCGAACCAGTCCGGGCCGATGCCGGCGACGGTCAGCGAGACGCCGTCGACCGTGATCGAGCCCTTCTCCACCACGTAGCGGGCCAGGGCGGCGGGCAGCCGGAACCGGACCGTCTCCCACTGCGCGGCCGGCTCGCGGGCGATCACCTCGCCGACGCCGTCGACGTGCCCCTGCACGAGGTGCCCACCGAGGCGGCTGCCCAGCGCGGCGGCCCGCTCCAGGTTGACCGGGTCGCCGGCCCGCAGCGCGCCCAGCGCGGAGCGGCGCAGCGTCTCCCCCATCACGTCCGCGGTGAAGGTCCCGTCGGAGACGTCGACCACGGTCAGGCAGACGCCGTTGACCGCGATCGAGTCGCCGTGCCGGGCGTCCGAGGTGACCAGCGGGCCGCGGACCGCGACCAGCGCCGAGTCACCCGCCGTCTCCGTGAACCGGACGACCTCACCCAACTCCTCGACGATGCCGGTGAACATGTCAGCCCTCCCTCTTCCGGGGCAGCGCGGTGATCCGCAGGTCGGGTCCGACCTGCGTGACGTCGACGAACTCCAGGTCGATGGCCTCGGCGATGGTGTTCACCCCGGCGTCGACCAGGGCGGTCGGTCCGGCGCCGAGCAGCCGGGGCGCGACGTAGCCGACGATCTTGTCGACCAGGCCGGCGGCCAGGAAGGCGCCGGCCAGCTTCGGGCCGCCCTCCAGCAGCGCGGCGCGGATCCCCCGCCCGTGCAGCGCGGCGAGCAGCGCCGGCAGGTCGACCCGGCCGTCGGGCCCGGTGCCGACCTCCGCCGCGGTGGCGATCCACGTGCGCGCCGCGCCGTCGCGGACGCGGGCGTCGGCCGGCGTACGGCCCTCGGTGTCCACCACGACCCGCAGCGGCTGCCGGATGGCGAGCGTGCCGTCGCGCAGGTTGCGGGCGGTGAGCCGGGGGTCGTCGGCGAGCACCGTGCCGACCCCGGCGAGGACCGCGTCGACGGTGCCGCGCAGCGCGTGCACGTCCATCCGGGCGGCCTCGGAGGTGATCCACATGCTGGTGCCGTCGGCCGCCGCCGACCGGCCGTCCACCGTCGCGGCGAACTTCCAGATCACGTACGGCCAGCCCCGGCGCATCGAGGTGAGCCAGGCGACGTTGCCGGCCTCCGCCTCGCACGCGCGTACCCCCGTGTCGACCTGGATCCCGGCGGCGCGCAGCGTGGCGGCGCCCCCGGTGGCGAGCGGGTTGGGGTCGGGCACGGCGATGACGACGCGGGCGACGCCGGCGCGCACCAGCGCGGTGCTGCAGGGGCCGGTGCGACCGGTGTGGTCGCAGGGTTCCAGGGTGACCACGGCGGTGCCACCGCGGGCCCGCTCCCCCGCCTGGGCGAGCGCGACGATCTCGGCGTGCGGCCCGCCGGCGTAGGCGTGGAACCCCTCGCCGACCACCTGCCCGTCGGCGTCGAGCAGCACGCAGCCGACCACCGGGTTGGGGCTGGTCGTGCCGAGACCGCGCGCGGCGAGTTCCACCGCGCGACGCATCGCCTCATCGACGGAGACGCCGGCCATGCCCTGCCCTCTCACTCGCCGGTCGACGCGCGGGCGGGCAGGGGAGGCAACGGCATGGGGCCGCGAGCGTGCGGCGGCGGAGATCCGGGTACGGCGGGGCCGCCCCGGGGGGCGCGCACGGCACGCTGAACTCAGCGGCCGGGCAGGGCCCATCCGTCCCGCGCGCTGTCTCCCATCCGGACTGTCTGGGGGCGGGGTTTCCCGCTCCCAACCGTCGGCCCCGGATTCTCACCAGGTCCACCGGGCGGCACGAGGCCGACCGGGTCGCGGGCTTACCACGGTCACACCGTGGATCACCGCCGGTTCGGAATTACACCGAGTCCCGCCAGCGCGTGGTGGGTACACGGGAAGTGTTACACGCCGGACGGGGGGTCGCGCCACCCGGGCGTGGTACTTCACAGCAACAGCGCACGAATCAGGTAACCCCGCGCCGGCGGTCCACCGCCACGTACGAGCCGGGTTGGCTCTTGGCCACCGTCTTCATCTCCGACGCGACCGCGATCGCCTCCAGCGGGTCGGTGAACCGCTTGCCGGAGTCGGAGAGGGAGACGCCGATCGACAGGGTGACCAGGGCGGCCCGCCGGATGTTGCCCCGGCGGTCCTTCAGCTCCACGTAGCCGCGCGCGGCGTCGACCGGGTCGTAGAGCGAGTCGGCGGCCTTCTCGAAGTCGGCGGAGACCCGGGAGGTGAGCGGCCGGACCTGCTCCGGGGCGCAGACGATGACGAAGTCGTCCCCGCCGACGTGCCCCAGGAAGGCCGGTGGCAGCCCGACCGAGACCACCGCCCGGTGCAGGCTGCGGGCCAGGGCCGAGATGAAGTCGTCGCCGCGGACGAAGCCGTACCGGTCGTTGACGCTCTTGAACCGGTCGATGTCGATGTAGCCGACGGCGTAGTCGACCCCGCTGCGGACGCGGTCGGAGATCTCCCGGCGGATCCGGCTGTTGCCGGGCAGCCCGGTCAGCGGCGAGACCTCGCGGAACTCCTTGTTGCGGCGCAGCGTGGAGCTGACCCGGGCGACGAGTTCGGCGGTGTCGAAGGGCTTGACCAGGTAGTCGTCGGCACCGGCGCTGAGCCCGTGCACCTTGTCCACCGTCATGCCCTTGGCGGTCAGCATGATCACCGGCAGGGCGGAGGTCATCGGGTCGGCGCGCAGCCGCCGGGTCAGTTCCAACCCGTCGATGCGCGGCATCATCAGGTCGACCACCGCCAGGTCGGGTCGCTGGCGCTCGATCACCTCGAGCGCCTCCTGCCCGTCGCTGGCGTGGATCACCTCGAAGCCGTGCAGCCGGAGGTTGAACGCGACGAAACGCGCGATGTCCTCGTCGTCGTCGACGACGAGGATGACGTCCGGACGGTCGCCGGCCGGTTCCACGTCAGGCTCCGGGGGCGGCGTGTTCCGCGAGTGCCCGCAGCTTCCGGATGGCCTCGGCGGGGTCGTCGGCGCCGTAGACGGCGGTGCCGGCGACGAACGCGTCGGCCCCCGCCTCGGCCGCCTGGGCGATGGTGTCGGCGGCGATGCCACCGTCGACCTCGATGCGCAGTTCGAGGTGGCCGGCGTCGACGTGCCGGCGGGCCGCGCGCACCTTGTCCAGCAGCTGCGGGATGAACCGCTGCCCGCCGAAGCCGGCCTTGATGGTCATGATCAGCAGCGTGTCGAAGCTCGGCAGCAGCTCCAGGTACGGCTCGATCGGGGTGTCCCGGTCGATCGCCAGCCCCGCCTTGGCCCCCGCCGAGCGCAGGTCCTTGGCCAGGGCCACCGGGTCGTCGCACGCCTCGGCGTGGAAGGTGACGTTGTACGCCCCGGCGTCGGCGTAGCCGGGCGCCCAGCGGCGCGGGTCCTCGATCATCAGGTGCACGTCGAAGGGCAGCTCGGTGGCGGCCCGCAGGCTCTGCACCACGGGCAGCCCGATGGTCAGGTTGGGCACGAAGTGGTTGTCCATGACATCCACGTGCAGCCAGTCCGCGGCGTTCTCGACGGCGCGGACCTCCTCGGCGAGGCGGGCGAAATCGGCGGCGAGGATGCTGGGCGCGACGATCGGCGGCGGTACGGTCACCGGGCCAGTGTACGAACGTGGCCGACGGCCGCCCGCAGCGCGCCACCAACGGGACACCCGGTGACCCGACGGTGACCAGTGGTGCAGAATTGGTCCTCCCGGCTCGGCGAAACCGGACGAAGGGCCATCCGTGACTGGCCGGACGACGGAAACGCGGCGAGACTCCATCAGGGACGGTGACGTGAGCCGCACGCCCGCGCGGTGCCCCGGCGGCGGTCGACGCGTCAGCTCCCGGAAAGGGCGGACGATGCGACGGTGGCTCGCGGCGCTGGCGCTGGCCGGCACGCTGACGGTCCTGCTGTCCGGCTGCGTACGACCGGGCGGCTCCGACGGCGACCTCACCGACGACTGGCCGGCGCTGCGGGCGCCGCAGCTGTTCGTGCCGGCCACCGACGCCTGCCTGCCCCGGATCACCGCCGTCGTGCAGGCCCGCACCTACGAGGCGGTGGACTGCTCCCGCAACCACCTGGCCGAGACCGTGCACGTGGGCAGGTTCGCCGGGCCGGCCGCCGACGGCGACCGGCCCGAACCGGGATCCGCGGCCCTGCGGCCCGCCCGCGCCGAGTGCGACCAGCGCGCCCGCGAGGTGCTCGGCGGCGACTGGCACGCCGCCCGCGTCACCCTCACCATCGCCCTGCCCTCCGCCCCCGCGTGGCGCGCGGGCGCCCGCTGGTTCCGCTGCGACCTGAGCGAGACCGGCAGCATCGACAACACCCGGCCGGTGAACCGCACGGGCAGCCTGCGCGGTGCGATGATCGGCGACTCCCCGCTGCTGCACCGCTGCTTCGACCCCAAGCTGATCGGCGACAACCTGAACTACATGGCCCCGGTGCTGTGCACCGAGCCGCACCGCGCCGAGTTCGTCGGCGTCTACCTGGAGCGGGACATGACCTGGGCCGAGTTCGGCCGGTCCCACCGGCAGGCGCACACCCGCTGCATGGCGCTCATCGCCGCCTTCGCCGAGGTGCCCGTCAACAGCGATCTGCCGTACCGCGCGGGCTCGATCTTCTATCCCCCGTCGCAGCGGGAGTGGCAGGAGGGCGACCGGGGCGTGCGGTGTTTCCTGTGGAGCGACGACCGGAAGCTGACCCGCTCCATGCGGGGCGCCGGCCCGCAAGGGTTGCCCGCGAGCTGAGCGGGGTGCCGTATGCTGCCGCACCGTGGCGTGTCCGGCCGCCTCCGCGCCGGCGGGACCGCCGCGCTGGCCGCCGCCGGGTGCGGCCCACGAACGGCGGGAGGTCGGGATGCGACGGTGGTGGACGGCGGCCACGGTGGGCGCGATGACGGCCCTGGCGCTCGCCGGTTGCGGCACCCCGGCCGGCACCGACCGTGACCTGACCGACGACTGGCCGGCGCCCGCCGCGCCGCAGGCGTTCGTGCCCGCCGCCGGGGTCTGCCACGCCGGCGTGCAGGACGTCGGCTACCTCACCGCCTACCACCCCGTCGACTGCGCCGTGTCGCACCGCACGGAGACCGTGCACGTCGGCACGCTGACCGGGGCGGGAGCCGACCGGGTCACGCCCCCGCCGGCCGGCTCGGCCGGCATGCGCGCCGCCCGCGCCGAGTGCGACGCGAAGGTCAACGAGGTGGTCGGCGGCGACTGGCGCTCGGGCCGGCTCGGGCTGAGCGTGGTGCTGCCGTCGCCGCAGGCGTGGGGCGGCGGCGCCCGCTGGTTCCGCTGCGACCTGAGCGAGCAGACCAGCCTCGACGAGGCCGCCGCGAAGGCCCGCACGGGCAGCCTGAAGGGCGCGCTGACCGGCGCCGCCCCGCTCGCCCACCGCTGCTTCAACCCGAAGACGCGGGCCGACGAGGTGCGGGAGATGGTGCCGGTCGCCTGCACCAGCAAGCACCGCGCCGAGTTCGTCGGGGTGTGGCAGGCCCCCGACACCAGCTACGACGACTTCGGCCGGGACACCCGGAAGGTGCACCGGGCGTGCCGGACGCTGATCGCGAAGTACGCGAGGGTGCCGGACAACGGCGACCTGCAGTACCGGGCCGGCTCGATCTACTACCACCCGTTCGAGCGGGAGTGGCGCAACGGCAACCGGGGCGTGCAGTGCTTCCTGTGGGTCAGCGACCGCAACCTGACCCGGTCGGTGAAGGGCGCCGGCACGAAGGGCCTGCCGGTCACCTGAGCGGGGCGGTCGGCGTGGCCGACCGCCCCGACCCTGTGGTGTGTCAGCTGGCCTGCAGCGTCACGTCGTCGACGACGAAGCTGGTCTGCAACGAGGCGTCCTCCGTGCCGGTGAACTTCAGCGTCACCGTCTGGCCCGCGTACGCGGCCACGTTGAACGACCGCTGCGTGTAGCCCGCCGCCGCGTTCAGGTTCGAGTACGTCGCCAGCGTCGTCGAGCCCACCTGCACCACCAACCGGTCGTACGCGGTGCTCGTCGTCGTCTCCGCCGTGTCGATGTGCAGCCAGAACGACAGCGTGTAGCTCGCGCAGCCCGCCGGGATCGTCACCGACTGCGACAGCGTCTCCGTCCGCGTCGAGCCGTAGCCCAGCATCCACGCCTTGTACGAGCCCGTCCGCGCCGGCTGGCGGGTGTCGTTGGTGATGACGCCGGACGACGCCGTCCACGGCGACGACCCGCTCTCGAACCCGCCGTTGCCGATGAGCTGCCCACCGGAGCAGCCGCCGCTGCCGCCGACGGTCAGGGTGTAGCTGGCCGACCGCGAGACGCCGCCGGAGCCCGCGCCGGTGACCGTGACGGTGTAGGTGCCCAGCGTCGCCGAGGCCGACGCGCTGAGCGTCAGGGTGGCGGAGCCGCCGGAGGTGACCGACGACGGGCTGAACGAGGCGGTGACGCCCGCCGGCAGGCCGGTCGCCGACAGGCCGACCGTCTGGGCCGTGCCGGCGGTGGTGGCCGTGGAGACCGTCGCCGTGGTCGACGCGCCCCGCTGCACCGAGCCCGACGTCGGGCTCACCGCGACGGAGAAGTCGTTGGTCGCCGAGCCCACGGCGAGCTGCCAGATGGCGTACGCGATCCCGTCGGCGCTGCGGTTGAGCACCGTGGCGCTGACGTTCGAGGTGGTGTCGCAGGACCGGTGGTAGCAGGGGTCGTACGCCGAGCCGGACGTGCCGCCCCACTTGGTGGCCTGCGCCGAGGTCTTCCGGGCGCTGGCCCCCGCGGCGTACCCGGAGGTCTGGATGCCGGCCTGCGCGAACGGGTAGTCGTCGGAACGGCCCTGGCCCTCGACGTTCTCCTCGGGCTGGATGTTCAGCGAGTCCCAGTACGCCTTCAGCGGGGCCGCGGTGGCGGAGGTGATCCGGTTGATGAAGTAGCCGCCGTTGGTGGAGCCGATCATGTCGAAGTTGTAGTAGCCCTTGATGTAGCCCCGCTGGGTGGCGCTCAGCGAGCGGACGTAGAAGTCGGAGCCGTTGAGGCCCTGCTCCTCGTCGGTCCACCAGGCGAACCGGACCCGCTTGGTCATCGTCGGGTTCTGCTGGGCCAGCACCAGCGCGTTCTCCAGCAGCGCCGACGAGCCGGTGGCGTTGTCGTTGATGCCCGGGCCGGCGGAGACGCCGTCGAGGTGCGAGCCGAACATGACGACCTGGTCGGCGGGGCCGCCCGGCCACTCGGCGATCAGGTTGTTCGACCGGTACGTGCAGTCGGTGCAGACCTGCTCGGTGACCGTGTAACCGGCGGCCTGGAGCTTCGTCTTGACGTACGCGACGGAGGCCGTGTAGCCGGCGGACCCGGCCCGCCGGTTGCCGCCGTTCTGGGTGGCGATGGTCTGGAACTGCGTGAGGTGGGCCTGGACGTTGGCCACCGCGATGTCCGGCGCCGCCAGGGCCTGCGCGGCGGGCGCGAGCAGACCGACGGACGGGGCCGCCGACGCCGGCCCGACGGCCGGTGCGACCGCGGCGGCGGCGAAGACGGCGAGTGCGGCACCGACGGTCAGGACTCTTCGTTTCATGGACACTCCTCGATAGGTGACGACATGATGCCACCTTGGAGCGCGTTTTGGGGAGACAGTGGAGGGACGGCGATCCCGGCCGCCGGCGCGGTGCGCACGACGGCCCCGGGCGTCGCCGGCCCGCCCCCGGGCGGGGCGGACCGGTTTGTCCCGTGCGCCCCGCTCAGGTGCGGCGGAGCATCGCGAGGAACATCGCGTCGGTGCCGTGCCGGTGCGGCCACAGCTGCACCGTCGGCCCGTCGCCGAGGCCGGGCATGCCCGCCGGCAGCAGCGGCCGGGCGTCGACGAAGTCGACAGGCACGCCGGAGCGGCGGGCCGCCTCGGTCACCGTCACGTGCGTCTCCACGGTGTGCGGGGAGCACGTCACGTAGGCGACCAGCCCGCCCGGCCGGACGGCGCGCAGCGCCGCGGCGAGCAGCTCACGCTGCAACCGGGTCAGTGGCGGCAGGTCCGAGGGCTGGCGCCGCCAGCGCGACTCCGGGCGGCGGCGCAGCGACCCCAGCCCCGTGCAGGGCGCGTCGACGAGCACCCGGTCGAAGTGCGCCTCCGGCAGCTTCGGGTCCGCGCCGACGGTGCGGCCGTCGATGTTCAGCACGCTCACGGGCAGGCCCCGGGTGGCCTGCTCGACCAGCCGGGCCCGGTGCTCCGAGACCTCGACCGCGGTCAGCCGCGCGTCCCGCTGGGCGGCGAGGGCGCCGAGCAGGCCGGACTTGCCGCCCGGTCCGGCGCACAGGTCCAGCCAGCGCCCGTCCGGGCCGTCGAGCGGGGCCACCGCCAGGGCGTTGGCCACCAGCTGGGAGCCCTCGTCCTGCACGTGGGCACGCCCCTGCGCGAGCGCCGGCAGGTCGCCGGGCGCCCCACCGGAGAGATAGACCGCGTACGGGGAGAAGGCCCCCGGCGCGCCGCCGGCCTCGTCGGCCAGCTCCGCCGGATCGGCCAGCCCGGGCCGGGCGCACAGGTGCACCGGCGGGCGCTCGTTGTCCTCGATGAGCAGCCGGGTGGTCTCGCCCAGGTCGCCGCCGAGCGCCTCGGCGAAGGCCCGCACGATCCACTGCGGATGGCTGTACGCCAAGGCCAGGTGCCCGATCGGGTCGCTCTCCGCCGACGGGGCCAGCTTGGCCACCCAGGCGTCGGCGTCGCGGCCGGCCACCTCGCGCAGTACCGCGTTGGCGAAGCCCGTCGCGCCGACACCCACCGACTTGACCAGGTCGACGGTCGAGGAGACGGCGGCGTGCGCCGGCACCCGCGTGTGCAGGAGCTGGTACGCCCCGAGCCGCAGCGCGTCGCGCACCGGCGGGTCGATGCGCTGCACGTCCCGCCCGGCGGCGTCGCCGAGGATCGCGTCGAGGGTGCCGAGGTGGCGCAGCGTGCCGTAGGTCAGCTCGGTGGCGAAGGCGGCGTCCCGGCCGACCAGCCCCGCGTCGCGCAGGAGCGACGGCAGCACCAGGTTGGCGTACGCGTCGTCCCGGTGCACCGCCGCGACCGCCTCGTAGGCCACCTGGCGGGGCAGGTCCACCGCCGGGCGGGCCGGGGGACGCCGGCCGCCGTCGCGGCGGTCACCGCCGGCCCGGGCACCCCACTGGCCGCCCCGCGCCGGCCGCTCGCCGCGCTGGCCGCCCGAGGGACGCTGCTCGCGCCCACCGAAACGCTCACCGCCGGAACGCTCACCGCCGAACCGTTGACCGCCGGAGCGCTCACCGTCGGGGCGCTCGCCGCGCCGTTCGCCGGAGAAGCGGTCGCCCGAGGGCCGTTCCGAAGTGCCCGTCACGCGACTTCCTCCCCCGCGGCGACCCGGACGCCCCGCGCCCAGTCGGTCGCCGGCATCGCCCGCTTGCCCGCCGCCCGGACCTCGCCGAGCCGCACCGGGGTGGTGGCCGTGCCGGCCAGCACCCGGGACTTCTCCACCAGCAGCTCGCCCGGCTTCAACTCCGGACCGTCGGGCACCGGGGTGACCGGGCCCAGCTTGACGCGCTCGCCCCGGAACGTCGTCCACGGGCCGGGCGCCGGAGTGCAGGCCCGGATCCGCCGGTCCACCGCGAAGGCGGGATCGGACCAGCGCACCCGGGCGTCCTCCACGGTCAGCTTCGGCGCCAGCGACACCCCGTCGGCGGGCTGCGGCTCGGCCCGGGCCGTGCCGTCGGCGATCGCGTCGAGGACGGCCACCAGCAGGCCGGCGCCGGAGTGGGCCAACCGCTCCAGCAGGTCGCCGGACGTGTCGGCCGGACGGATCTCGTCGGTCAGCGTGCCGTAGACCGGACCGGTGTCCAGCCCCTCTTCCAGCTGGAACACGCTCGCCCCGGTCAGCTCGTCGCCGTGCAGCACGGCGTGCTGCACGGGCGCGGCCCCGCGCCAGGCGGGCAGCAGCGAGAAGTGCAGGTTGATCCAGCCGTGGCGGGGGATCTCCAGGGCGGCCGGCGGCACCAGCGCGCCGTAGGCGACCACGGGGACGCAGTCGGGGGCCAGCTCGCGCAGCCGGTCCTGGAACTCCGGCTCACGCGGCCGGGCGGGGGTGAGCACCTCGATCCCGTGCTCGTCGGCCCACGCCCCCACCGGGGAGCGGGCCAGCCCGCGACCGCGCCCGGCGGGGGCGTCCGGCCGGGTGACCACGGCGACGAGCTCGTGCCGGGAGGCGGCCACGGCGGCCAGGGCGGGAACGGCGACGGCCGGCGTGCCGGCGAAGATCACGCGCACGGGCTCACCGACCCAGACCGAAGGGGCTGCCCGCGGCGTGCGGATTGAGCTTGACCGTCGGCGGGATGGCCGGGTCGTACCACTCCGCCTGGCGGATCGCCTTCATCGCCTCCTTGCGCCCGGCCGGGTCCAGCCGGTCCACGAAGAGCACCCCGTCGAGGTGGTCGGTCTCGTGCTGCACGCAGCGGGCCATCAGACCGGTGCCGACGATCTGCATCGGGTCGCCGTAGCCGTTGAAGCCCTTGGCGATCACGTTCTGCCGGCGCTTGGTGTCGAAGTAGAGGCCGGGGATGGACAGGCAGCCCTCGGGGCCCTCCTGCTCCTCGGCGTCGGGAAACTCCAGCACCGGGTTGACCAGGTGGCCGACCACGTCGTCGACGTCGAAGGTGAACACCCGCAGGCCCACACCGAGCTGCGGCGCGGCGAGGCCGGCGCCGTTCTGCTCACGCATCGTGTCGGTCAGGTCGGCGACGAGCTTGCGCAGCTCGACGTCGAAGTCGACCACCGGATCGGCCGGCGTGCGCAGCACCGGATCCCCGAACAGACGGATGGGCTGGACGGTCACTCGGCATGGCTCCTTCGGCGGGCGGACTGGTGCCGTACCAGTCTACGGAGTGCCGTCGGCCGCCCCGGCCGGCGTACCGCGAAGCGGCGCGGCCCGTCGCGTGTCGATGGTCACCGGGAGGCGCCCGTGGCCGCGCAGGAAGCGGCTCAGACGGCGGTGCCCGGCTCGCCGGCCAGGACCGCGTCGCCGCGGAGCAGGGCGTGCTCGGGCAACGGCAGCTCGATGGAGTGGGCGGCCTCCCAGTCGTGGATCAGACCGGGCCGGGCCTGGGCGGCGAAGTAGTCCACCGCGCTCATCCCGCCGACCACCGGCTCGTCCACCTCGGCGACGAGCTGGGCCGGCACCAGGCGGAAGCCGTTCTGGAGGGCGGCGCTGAGGCGGCGGTGCCCGTCGACGACGAAGAAGTACTCGCCGGTGTAGCCGATCCGCAAGGGCTCCAGCGCCTCGTCGCCGGCGGCGGCCACCTCCCCGACGAACTCCGAGTCCCACAGGTCGCGCAGGTGGGCGATGTCCTCGGTCGGGTAGACGCGGGCCGGGTCGAGCAGCAGCAGCGGCGGCGCGTCGCGCAGCACGTCCGCGCACAGCCGGCCCTCGTACGCGTCGATGATGTGCTCGATGACCTCGGAGGCCGAGGCGCGGGTGGTGTCGCAGATCAGGTCGTAGTTGCGCAGCCGGGCCTTGTCCACCCCGTAGCGGACGATGAACCGGCCGCGCTCGCTCTCGCTGCGCTCCAGCAGCTTGGCCTTGGCCTCCTCCATCGAGGCGTAGCTCTCGGCCGGGCCGGAGGGGCGGGCGAGCACCCGCCGGGCCGCCTCGCCCGGCTCGGTGATCATGTGCACCTTGAGCGCGTCGGTGAAGAAGTGCCAGGCCAGCCGCGAGTCCATGACGAGCCGCTCGCCCGAGGCGGCGATGTCCCGCTGGAGCTGGTCGACGTAGCCGTCGACGGCCTGGTCCAGCTCCGCGTGCAGGTTGAGCTGGAGCGCGGTCATCTGCCGCTCCTGCGCCATCTGGCGGTAGAGGTCACCGACGCTGACCCGGCGCAGGCCGAGCCGCTCGGCGATCACCACGGAGACGGTGCTCTTGCCGCTGCCGAGGTCACCATTGAAGACGATCGACTGACGAACGGTCACGACTGGTCCACCCCTGATCACCGGCTGTTTGGAATCATCGACACCGCGCCGAACCGACGCGCTCCCGCCATCGTCGCGCGATCCTGCGACGACCCCGGCTCGGCGCGGTGTGGCGCCGCGCCGCGACCTGGAGCCGTCGTACGCCCGGGCATGACGGGCGATGCTATCACCCGCGTGTCGACACACCGCCGGACACGGCGTGCGACGACGGGCCAGGTCGGGCGGTGGGTGCGGCGCCGGATCGGCCGGGCCACCGGTCAGAAGAGGGCCAGCGGGTCGACCTGGAGGCGGACCGGCTCGGCGGCCTTGCGGGCGGTGCGCACCCCCGCCGCCGAGTGCAGCGCGCCGGCCAGCGCGCCGGCCCGAGCCCGGGGGACCCGGACCAGCATCCGCTCGCGCTCCCCGTCGGCCGGCACCGGCCCGAGCAGCTCGGCCTCCGCCGGCAGCCGGGCCTCGGCCAGCAGATCGGCCACGGCGGCCGGCAGGCCGGTCACGCTGGCCATCCGCACCGCTGGCGGGAAGCCCAGCTCCCGCCGTTCGGCCAGCTCCCGGGCGGCGAACCAGCCGGCGTCCCAGCGCAGCAGCGCCTGTACGGGGGCGAGGGCCCCGTCGGCGACCACCACCACCCGGCCGCCGGCGGCGGCGGGACGGGCCAGCGCGGCGGCCGCCAGCCAGCGGCGCAGCGCCTCCTCCCCCGCCCGCAGGTCGGCCCGCGTGAGCAGGGCCCACGAGTCGAGCAGCAGCACCGCCCCGAAGCCGCCGTCGGCGACCGGCTCGGCGCCGGGGGTGGCGATGACCAGGCCGGCGCCGCCCGGGACCGTGGCCAGCACCTCCTCCCGCCCGGAGGTGCGCACCGGCACGCCGGGGAAGGCCCGGCCCAGTTCCTCGGCGGTGCGCCGGGCGCCGGTGACGGAGGCGCGCAGCCGCCGCCCGCCGCACTCCGGGCAGGCGTACGCGGCGGCGACCCGCCCGCACCAGCGGCAGGCCGGGATGCCCTCGGCGGAGGGCAGCGCGAGCGGGCCGGCGCAGTGCGGGCACCGGGCCGGGGTGCGGCACTCGGCGCAGGCCACCGACGGCAGGTAGCCGCGGCGGGGCACCTGGACCAGCACCGGTAGGTCCGCCCGGAGCGAGTCCCGGGCGGTCGTCCAGGCCAGGCTGGGCAGCCGGGCGGTGGCCGCCCCGGGGTCCCGGGCCAGCTGCGGGTCGTCGCCGGTCGGCGCGATCGCCGGCATCCGGGCCCGGAGGGTCGCCCGGTCGGCCACCACCTCGCGGGCCCATCCGGTCTCGACCAGCAGCTGCGCCTCGGCGGTGCGGGTGTAGCCGCCCACCAGCGCCGCGGCGTCGCCGAGCTGGGCGCGGGTGAGCAGCACCTCCCGGGCGTGCGGATAGGGGGCCCGGGGCTCGGCGTGCAGGTCGTCGCCGTCGTCCCAGATCGCCACCAGCCCGAGCCGGGCGACCGGGGCGAACATCGCGGCCCTGGTGCCGACCACCACCGCCACGTCGCCGCGCCGGGCGGCGAGGAACGCGCGGTAGCGCCGGGCGGGACCGAGCGCGGCGGAGAGGCAGACGTGCCGCCCCGGGCCCAGGGCGGCGTGCAGGGCGGCGTCGAGACGGTCCAGGTCGCGGTTGTCGGCGACGACCACCACCGCGCCCCGGCCGCCGGCCACGGTGGCGGCGACGGCCTCGGCGTACCGGGCGGGCCAGTCCT
Organism: Micromonospora sp. NPDC049060; assembly: GCF_040649055.1. Taxonomy (NCBI): domain Bacteria; kingdom Bacillati; phylum Actinomycetota; class Actinomycetes; order Micromonosporales; family Micromonosporaceae; genus Micromonospora; species Micromonospora sp. NPDC049060. The sequence goes on along the minus strand of NZ_JBEZEV010000053.1, from coordinate 28,163 downwards.
CCCCCGGCAGCGCCGACCAGACGGCCCGGGCGGCCCGGCCGTCGGCGAGGGCTCGGAGCAGGGCCGGCCCGGTCGGGTAGTCCCGCCAGGCGTCGGGACCGGGCCCGGCCGGCGCGACGGGGTTCTCGTCGGCGACGGCGGGGCTCTCGTCGGCGACGGCGGGGCTCTCGTCGGCGACGGCGGGGCTCTCGTCGGCGACGGCGGGGCTCTCGTCGGCG
>NZ_JBEZEV010000053.1:0-27845 GCF_040649055.1 Micromonospora sp. NPDC049060 | reverse complement strand
GGCGACGGCGGGGCTCTCGTCGGCGACGGCGGGGCTCTCGTCGGCGACGGCGGGGCTCTCGTCGGCGACGGCGGGGCTCTCGTCGGCGACGGCGGGGCTCTCGTCGGCGACGGCGGCGCGGGCGCGGACGTCCTTCTCCACCCGGGCGTGCCGGGGCGGGACGGCGAGGCGGAGCACGTCGGCGAGGTTGCCGGCGTAGCGGTCCGCGACCGCCCGGGCCAGCCGGGCGACCTCCGGCGCGAGCACCGGCTCGGGCGAGACGACCTTCTCCAGGTACGCCAGCCGGCCGGTGTGCCCCGAGTCGTCGGCCCGCTCCAGCAGCCAGCCGTCGACGAGCTGCCCCGCGAAGCGGACCTTCACGCGTACGCCGGGGACGGCGTCGGCGTCCAGCTCGGCCGGGACGAGGTAGTCGAACGGGCGGTCCAGGTGGGCCAGGGGGACGTCGACGCAGACACGAGCGACCGGCGACCCGTCCGCGGGTCGCCGGTCGCTGCGCCTGGTGCCGGTCAGGCTCCCGCGGCCGACTTGAGGTCGGCGGCCCGGTCGGTGCTCTCCCAGGTCAGGTCCGGCAGCTCCCGGCCGAAGTGGCCGTAGGCGGCGGTCTGCTGGTAGATCGGGCGGAGCAGGTTCAGGTCCCGGATGATGGCGGCCGGGCGCAGGTCGAAGACCTCGGAGACGGCCTTCTCGATCGAGGCGACCGGCACGGTCTCGGTGCCGAACGTCTCGACGAAGAGGCTGACCGGGTGGGCCTTGCCGATCGCGTACGCGACCTGGACCTCGCACCGCTCGGCCAGGCCGGCGGCGACCACGTTCTTGGCCACCCAGCGGGTCGCGTACGCCGCCGAGCGGTCCACCTTCGACGGGTCCTTGCCGGAGAACGCGCCGCCGCCGTGCCGGGCGTAGCCGCCGTAGGTGTCGACGATGATCTTGCGGCCGGTCAGGCCGGCGTCGCCCATCGGCCCGCCGATCTCGAACCGGCCGGTCGGGTTGACCAGCAGCCGGTAGCCCTCGGTGTCGAGCCCGAGGCTCTCCAACTCCGGGGCGATGACGTGCTCGCGCACGTCGGGGGTGAGCAGCGAGTCCAGCGAGATGTCCGCCGCGTGCTGGCTGGAGACGACGACCGTGTTGAGCCGGACGGGGCGCAGCCCCTCGTACTCGATCGTGACCTGGGTCTTGCCGTCGGGGCGCAGGTACGGGATCGTGCCGTCCTTGCGGACCTGGGAGAGCCGCCGGGCCAGCCGGTGCGCCAGGGCGATCGGCAGCGGCATCAGCTCCGGCGTCTCAGAGCAGGCGAAGCCGAACATCATGCCCTGGTCGCCGGCGCCCTGGGCGTCCAGCGCGCTCTCCGACGCCCCGGTACGCAGCTCGAAGGCGTTGTCGACGCCCTGCGCGATGTCCTCGGACTGGGCGCCGATGGAGACGCTGACGCCGCACGAGGCGCCGTCGAAGCCCTTCTTCGACGAGTCGTAGCCGATGTCGAGGATGGTCCGGCGGACGATGGTCGGGATGTCGGCGTACGCCTTGGTGGTCACCTCGCCCGCGATGTGCACCTGACCGGTGGTGATCAGGGTCTCCACGGCGACGCGGCTGCGGGGGTCCTCGGCGAGCAGGGCGTCGAGGATGCCGTCGCTGATCTGGTCGGCGATCTTGTCCGGGTGGCCTTCCGTGACCGATTCGGAAGTGAAGAGGCGGCGTGTCACGGCACTCCTAAATTGTGGAAGTCGTTCCGCGGCAGTGTAGTCATCCGCGTCAGAGCCTGGCCTCTTCGGTCGTGCCCGTTTCCAGCCGTCAGGAACGGCCGGGCAACCGGGCCACCACGAGATCCCAGACGCCGTCGGCGAGGTCCTCCTTGGACCGCTCGGGCATCCGGCTGACCGAACCGTCCGCGCCGATGACCGTCGCCGCGTTGGTCTCGGCGCCGAAGACCTTGTCGGACCCGACCTCGTTGATCACGACGAGGTCCGCCCGCTTGCGGGCGAGCTTGGCCCGGCCGTTGGCCTCGGCGTCGCCCGTCTCCGCGGCGAACACCACCAGCACCTGCTCCGGTCGACGGCGCCGGCCCAGCTCGGCCGCGATGTCCGGGTTGGTGACGAGCTCGATGGTGGGCGCGCTGCCGTCGTCCGACTTCTTGATTTTGCCAGGCGCGTAGGTCGCGGGGCGGAAATCGGCCGGAGCCGCCGCCATCACCACCGCGTCGGCGTCGGCCGCCGCCGCGAGCGTGGCGTCGCGCAGCTCGGCCGTGGTGCCGACGCGGACCAGGTCGACGCCGGCGGGGTCGGACAGCGAGACGTTGGCCGAGATCAGGGTGACCCGGGCGCCCCGGGCCACGGCGCAGCGGGCGAAGGCGTAGCCCTGCTTGCCCGAGGAGCGGTTGCCCAGGAAGCGGACCGGGTCGAGGGGCTCGCGGGTGCCGCCGGCGGTCACCACCACGTGCCGCCCGGCGAGGTCGGCGGGGGCCCCGACGCCCCGCGCGAGGGCCCGGCGGGCGACCGCGAAGATCTCCGCCGGGTCGGGCAGCCGGCCCTTGCCGGTGTCGGCGCCGGTGAGCCGGCCGACGGCGGGCTCGACGACGCGCACGCCCCGGGAGCGCAGCGTCGCGACGTTGGCGACGGTGGCCGGGTGCTCCCACATCTCGGTGTGCATGGCCGGGGCCAGCACGACCGGGCAGCGGGCGGTCAGCAGCGTGTTGGTGAGCAGGTCGTCGGCGAGGCCGTGGGCGGCCTTGGCCAGCAGGTCGGCGGTGGCCGGCGCGACCACCACCAGGTCGGCCTGCTGACCGAGCCGGACGTGCGGCACCTCGTGCACGTCCGACCAGACGTCGTCGGCGACGGGCTGACCGGAGAGCGCCGCCCAGGTCGGGGCTCCGACGAAGCGCAACGCCGACGCGGTCGGCACGACCCGGACCTGGTGGCCCGACTCGGTGAAGAGCCGCAGCAGCTCGCACGCCTTGTAGGCGGCGATGCCACCGCCGACCCCGAGGACGATCCGGGGGGACATCGACGCGGGGCGGATTACGGCTGGTCGGTCGGCTCGGCGGTGAGCAGGCCCGCGTTGATCTCGCGCATGGCGATGGAGAGGGGCTTCTCCTGCGGCGTGGTCTCGACCAGCGGGCCGACGTATTCCAGCAGACCCTCACCGAGCTGGCTGTAGTAGGCGTTGACCTGGCGCGCGCGCTTGGCGGCGAAGATCACCAGCGCGTACTTCGAGGTCGTCTTCTCGAGGAGCTCGTCGATCGGCGGGTTGGTGATGCCTTCGGGGTTTGCGATGGATCCCACGAATTAACCTCTGCGTCTATCGCACCGCGCTTGGCGGTGCTGGCGGTCAACCGCGTATCCGCGGTGGCGCCGGAGCCAGGAAAGAAGAACCGGACAAGCCTACCAGCTCGTCGACGACCCGCCCGGTGTGGTCGTGCGCGAGGGTGTGTTCGAAGGCGGCCGGCGTGACCTGCGGGGGGAGGCGCCCCGGCGGGTGCAGCAGCACCAGCCGGGCGTCGGGCAGCACCGCCCGGACCAGCAGCGCGCCGGCCAGGTCGAGGCCGATCAGCACCGGCTGCCCGGCGGCGAGCCGGGCGCGCAACGGTTCGAGGGGGGTGCCGCGCCGGTACGGCCCGGCCCGGCTCCACTCCAGCAGCTCCCCGGCGGCGACCATCCGGTCGAACCCGGCGGGGGTCAGGAAGAGCCGGTCGACGCCGTCCAGTTCGCTCTCCCGGCGGGATCGCGTGGTGGCCGGCACCGGAACCCACACGGACGGAGAACGCGCCCGGACGCGCTCGACGACACTCTCCGTGCCGGAGCCCGAAGGCCCCGCCAGGACAGTGAGCCGAGCCGCCGGGCGCGCCTCGTCATCCGTGCTCACTGCTTGTTTCTACACGCAGCCAGCCTCAGTTGGCGGCGAACTCTCCAAGCAGTGCCTTGCGCTGCTGCTCGCCGAGGCCACGCAGGCGACGGCTGTCGGCGATCTTGAGCTTCTCCATGATCTGGGTGGCCCGGATCTTGCCGATACCCGGCATCGCCTGCAGCACGGCGGAGACCTTGAGCTTGCCGACGACGTCGTCGGACTCGGCACGCTCGAGGACGGCTCCGAGGGTGGTCTTGCCCTGCTTGAGCTGCTCCTTCAGCTCAGCACGGGCCTTGCGGATCTCCGCGGCCTTCTCCAGCGCGGCAGCGCGCTGTTCGGGGGTCAGTGACGGGAGCGGCACCAGTTCTCCTCAGGTCCCTATCGCGACGGGCGGGACGCACCGCCGCATCTGTGAAACGTGGTGTCGCTGTGAACCAAGGGGTCCGTGGTTCCCAGCGCGGGGAAAACTAGCGGTCGACGGCGCATTCGGCAACGTGGACGCGCGATGATCTTCACAAAGGTGACCGAGCCGTCAGTCAGTCACCAGCGGCGAGGGCGGCCCGGCAGCCGGTCAGGGCGCGGTCGGCGGCGGCCCGCAGCGCGTCCGGATCCGGGCCCGCGCCCAGCACCTCGCGGGAGTACGAGGGCAGCACCGCGGGCAGGGCGGAGCCGAAGACGACGCGCAGATCGGCCGCCGTGGCGCCCTGCGCCCCGAGGCCCGGAGCGAGCAGCGGACCGTTCACGGCGGACAGGTCGTGACCGGTGTCGCCGATGGTCGCGCCGACCACAAGTCCGACGCTGCCGAGCGGCTGCGCACCCGCGTTGAGCTGGGAAATCTCGTCGATCACGGCCTGCGCGACGGTGCGTCCGTCGGCGGTGCGCGCGCGCTGCACGGCGGCGCCCTCGGGGTTGGAGGTGAGCGCCAGCACGAAGACCCCGCCGCCGTGCTCGGCGGCCAGTTCGAACATCGGCGCGAGCGCGCCGACACCGAGGTACGGGCTCGCGGTCACCGCGTCCACATGGACCGGGCTGGATGGATCGAGGTACGCCGAGGCGTACGCGGCGACGGTCGAGCCGATGTCGCCGCGCTTGACGTCCAGCAGAACGAGCGAGCCGGCATCGCGTAACTGTCGGATAGTTGACTCAAGAATCGCGATACCTTTCGAGCCGAACCGCTCGAAAAAGGCCGACTGGGGCTTGATCACCGCGACCCGGTCACCGAGGGCGTCCGTGACCGTCCGGGCGAACCGGTCAAGCCCCCGGATGTCGTCGTCGAGCCCCCAGCGGGCCAGCAGCCCCGGGTGCGGGTCGATGCCGACGCAGAGCGGACCCCGCTCGCTGACGGCCCGGTGCAGGCGGGCGCCGAAGCTTTCCATCCGGTTCTCTCCCTCTCCTCGGCACCCCAGGGCGTCCGCCGCCGGGGCACGCTCCTGTCGCGGGCGGCGCGTGCGCCCGCGTACTCCTGCCGGACCGTGACCGGCGGCTCAGCCGGCCCGCACCGCGGCGGCGACCCCGGCGGCGATCCGGGCCAGGTCGGCGTCGTCGGTGACGTACGGCGGCATGGTGTAGACCAGGTCGCGGAACGGCCGCAGCCAGACCCCCTCCGCGACCGCCGCGGCGGTGGCGGCGGGCAGGTCCACCTCGTGGTCCAGCTGGACCACGCCGATCGCCCCGAGCACCCGCACGTCGGCCACCCCCGGGGCGCCGCGCAACGGCTCCAGGCCGGCCCGCAGGCCCGCCTGCACCCCCGCCACCCGCCCCGCCCAGTCGCCGGCCCGCAGCAGGCCGAGGGAGGCGTTGGCGACCGCACAGGCCAGCGGGTTGCCCATGAACGTCGGGCCGTGCGCCAGCACCCCGCCGGCGGAGATGCCCCGGGCGACCTGCGCCGTGCAGAGCGTGGCGGCCAGCGTCAGGTACCCGCCGGTGAGCGCCTTGCCCACGCACATCACGTCGGGCACCACCCCGGCGTGCTCGGCGGCGAACATCGTGCCCGTGCGGCCGAAGCCGGTGGCGATCTCGTCGAAGATCAGCAGCACGCCGTGCGCCCGGGTCACCTCGCGCAGCACCCGCAGGTAGTGCGGGTGGTGGAAGCGCATCCCGCCGGCGCCCTGGACCACCGGCTCCACGACGACCGCGGCCAGCTCGTGGGCGTGCCGCTCGACCGCCTCCACCAGGGCCGCCTCGTAGGCCGGCTCGGGCGGGGTGTCGAAGCCGCCGGGCGGCACGGGGGCGAAGACCTGCCGGGGCAGCACGTCGCCCCAGAGGTGGTGCATGCCGCCCTCGGGGTCGCAGACGCTCATCGGGTGGAACGTGTCGCCGTGGTAGCCGCCCCGCCAGGTGCCCAGCCGGCGGCGCTCCGGCCGGCCGGTAGCGCGTTGGTACTGCAGGCACATCTTGATCGCGACCTCGACGCCGACCGAGCCGGAGTCGGCCAGGAAGACGTGCTCCAGCCCGTCCGGGGCCAGCTCGACCAGGGTGGCCGCCAGGCGGACCGCGGGCTCGTGGGTGAGCCCGCCGAACATCACGTGGCTCATCCGGCCGAGCTGGTCGGTCACGGCCGCGTCGAGCACCGGGTGCCGGTAGCCGTGGATCGCCGCCCACCACGACGACATCCCGTCGACGAGCTCCCGGCCGTCGGCCAGCCGCAGCCGTACGCCCGCCGCGCTCTCCACCACGTAGGGCGCGCTCGCCGGCGGCAGGGCCGCGTACGGGTGCCACACGTGCGCGCGGTCGGCGGCCAGGACCTCCGCGGGGGTCACCCGCCCGTCCCCGTGGCGCGGGCGGCGGCACGGACCAGGTCCGGGCCGCGATAGATGAAGCCGGTGTAGAGCTGCACCAGGGCGGCGCCGGCGTCGAACATCCGGGCCGCCGCGTCCGGGTCCACGATGCCCCCGACGCCGATCACCGGCAGCCGCCCGCCGGCCTCCCGGTGCACGAAGGCGACCACCTCGCGGGCGCGGTCGGCGAGCGGGCGACCCGACAGGCCGCCGGTCTCCGCGCCGCGCGCCCGGTCCGCCGGGGCGAGGCCGTCGCGGGCCAGCGTGGTGTTGGTGGCGATCACCCCGGCCGCGCCCCGGGCCAGGCAGACCTCCAGCAGCTCGGCGATCGCCGGCTCGGTGAGGTCCGGGGCGATCTTCACCAGCACCGGCTTCTCCCCCACCAGCGCCGCCAGGATGGCGTCCAGGTGCGCCCGGTCCTGCAGGGAGCGCAGCCCGGGGGTGTTCGGCGAGGAAACGTTGACCGCGAAGTAGTCGCCGTGCCCGCGCAGCGCCCGGTAGGACGCCTGGTAGTCCGCCACCGCCTCGTCCAGCGGGGTCACCTTGGACTTGCCCAGCGAGATGCCCAGCGGCACGCCGATCGGGCGCGGCAGCGCCGCGAGCCGGGCCGCCAGGGCCTCGGCGCCGGCGTTGTTGAAGCCCATCCGGTTCACCACGGCCTCGCTGCCGGGCAGCCGGAACAGCCGGGGCCGGGGATTACCCGGCTGTGGGTGCGCGGTGACCGTGCCGACCTCGACGAAGCCGAAGCCGAGCGCCGGCCAGGCCGGCAGGGCCGCGCCGTCCTTGTCCATCCCGGCGGCCAGCCCCACCGGGTTGGGAAACCCGACGCCGAACACCGTGCGCGGCGCCCGCACGGCGTACCGGGCCCGCAACACCCCAAGCGCCGCCGGCCGGCGGGACAACCCCGCCAGCCGCCGCAGCGTCCACTCGTGCGCCGCCTCGGCGTCCCCGCCGCCGATCCGGAACAACCCCGGCCGGACCACCCGCTCGAACATCACGACCGACCACCCCCGTTGATCATGAAGTTATCGCCGCGACACGCCGTGCCGGCTGGCAACAACTTCATGATCAACGCGTACGGGCGGGGGTGGGGGTGGGAGCGGTGGGGGGTCATTCGGCGGCTCGGAGGGCGGCGTGCAGCTCCTGGAGCGGGCGGACCTGCATGTCGCCCCGGATTCGCGCCTCGATGCCCATCACCGCCGCCGCCGCGCCCGGCACCGTGGTGATGCACGGGATGTCCGCCGTGACGGCGGCACTGCGGATCTCGTAGCCGTCCGAACGGGCGCTCGCGCCCGAGCCCTGCGGAGTGTTGATCACCAGCGCCACGTCGCCGCCGAGGATCAGCGACACCGCGTCCTCGCCCCCGCCGGACTCGTAGTGCTTGCGGATCTGCTCGCAGGCGATGCCGTGCCGGCGCAGTACCTCCGCCGTGCCGGTGGTGGCGACGATCTCGAACCCCAGGTCGGCCAGGCGCTTGATCGGGAAGATCATGCCGCGCTTGTCCCGGTTGGCGACCGAGACGAAGATCTTCCCGGCGGTCGGCAGCGAACCGTACGCGGCCGACTGCGACTTGGCGAAGGCGTGCCCGAAGGCGGTGTCGATGCCCATCACCTCGCCGGTGGACTTCATCTCCGGGCCGAGCAGCGAGTCCACGCCCTTGCCGGTCGGGGTGCGGAACCGCTTGAACGGCAGCACCGCCTCCTTGACCGCGATCGGGGCGCCGGCCGGCAGCGAACCGCCGTCCCCGGTCGCCGGGAGCAGCCCCTCGGCGCGCAGCTCGGCGATGGTGGCGCCCAGCGCGATCCGGGCCGCCGCCTTCGCCAGCGGCACCGCCGTCGCCTTGGAGACGAAGGGCACCGTCCGGGACGCGCGCGGGTTCGCCTCCAGCACGTAGAGCACGTCGTCCTTCAGGGCGTACTGCACGTTGAGCAGGCCCCGCACGCCGACGCCCCGGGCGATCGCCTCGGTGTAGCGGCGCACCTGGGCCACGTGCGAGCCCGCCAGGGTGATCGGCGGCAGCGCGCAGGACGAGTCGCCGGAGTGGATGCCGGCCTCCTCGATGTGCTCCATGACCCCGCCGAGGTAGACCTCCCCGTCGGCGTCGCAGAGCGCGTCCACGTCGATCTCGATGGCGTCGTCGAGGAACCGGTCGACCAGCACCGGGTGGTCCGGGGAGATCTCCGTGGCCCGCCCGATGTAGTCACGCAGCGTGGCGTCGTCGTAGACGATCTCCATGCCCCGCCCGCCCAGCACGTACGACGGCCGGACCAGCACCGGGTAGCCGATCTCGTCGGCGATCGCCTTCGCCTCGTCGTACGAGGTGGCCATGCCGTGCGCCGGCGCGCGCAGTCCGGCCCGGGCCAGCACCGCCCCGAACGCGCCCCGCTCCTCGGCCAGGTGGATCGACTCCGGCGAGGTGCCGACGACCGGCACACCCGCGTCCTTCAGCCGCTGCGCCAGGCCCAGCGGGGTCTGCCCGCCGAGCTGGACGATCACCCCGACCACGCCCGGCCCGCCGGCCGCCCTGCCGGAGGAGTCCTCGGCGTGCCAGACCTCCAGCACGTCCTCGAAGGTGAGCGGCTCGAAGTAGAGCCGGTCGGCGGTGTCGTAGTCGGTGGAGACGGTCTCCGGGTTGCAGTTGACCATGACGGTCTCGAAACCGGCACCCGCAGCGCCGGAGGCGGAACCCGCGCCCGCGGCGGCCGGGACGGCGGTGCCGACCGGCGCGCTCCGCAGCGCCTGCACCGCGTGCACGCACGAGTAGTCGAACTCGATGCCCTGGCCGATCCGGTTCGGCCCGGAACCCAGGATCATCACCTTCGGCCGGGCCGACGGCACGACCTCCGTCTCCTGGTCGTACGTCGAGTAGTGGTAGGGCGTGGTCGCCTCGAACTCGGCGGCGCAGGTGTCCACCGTCTTGTAGACCGGGCGGACGTCGAGGCGGTGCCGCAGCGTCCGTACGCCGTCCTCGGCGGCCAGTTCCGGACGCAGCGCGGCCAGCTGCCGGTCCGACAGGCCGGCCCGCTTGGCCCGGCGCAGCAGCTCGGCGTCGAGCACCGGGGCGTCCACGATCTCCGCGCGCAGCTCGACGAGGGCGGCGATCTGGTCCAGGAACCAGGGGTCGATCCCGCCCGACGCGGCGGTGACCTCGGCGATCGACGCGCCGAGGCGCAGCGCCCGCTCGACGGTGTAGAGCCGGCCGTCGTGCGGCATCCGCAGCGCGTCGAGGGTGTTCTCCTTCGTCGCGCCGGCCGGGTCCGGCACGGTCCAGAACCCGCCCGCCTTCGTCTCCAGCGACCGCATCGCCTTGTTCAGCGCCTCGCTGAAGTTGCGGCCCAGGCTCATCGCCTCGCCGACGGACTTCATGGTCGTGGTCAGCTCCGGGTCGGCGCCCGGGAACTTCTCGAACGCGAACCGGGGGATCTTCACCACCACGTAGTCCAGGGTCGGCTCGAACGCCGCCGGGGTCTTCAGGGTGATGTCGTTGGGGATCTCGTCGAGGGTGTAGCCGATGGCCAGCTTCGCGGCGATCTTCGCGATCGGGAAGCCGGTGGCCTTCGAGGCCAGCGCCGACGACCGGGACACCCGGGGGTTCATCTCGATCACCACGATCCGGCCGTCGGCCGGGTTCACGGCGAACTGGATGTTGCAGCCCCCGGTGTCCACCCCGACCTCGCGCAGCACCGCGATGCCCAGGTCGCGCAGCCGCTGGTACTCGCGGTCGGTGAGCGTCATGGCCGGGGCGACGGTGACGCTGTCGCCGGTGTGCACGCCCATCGGGTCGACGTTCTCGATCGAGCAGACCACCACGACGTTGTCGTGCCGGTCGCGCATCAGTTCGAGCTCGTACTCCTTCCAGCCGAGCACGCTCTCCTCGATGAGCACCTCGTGCACCGGGCTGGCGGTCAGCCCGTCGCCAGCGATGCGCGCCAGGTCCTCCGGGGTGTGCGCCATGCCGGAGCCGAGGCCGCCCATGGTGAACGACGGCCGGATCACCACCGGCAGGCCCAGCTCGGCGACCGTCGCCTCGACCTCCGCCATCGAGTGGCAGACCCGGGAGCGGGGCACCAGGCCCGCCGGGTCGTCGACACCCAGGCGTACGCCGGCCTTGGCGACGATGTCCTTGAACAGCTGCCGGTCCTCGCCGCGGTTGATCGCCTCGATGTTGGCGCCGATCAGCTCCACGCCGTACTTGTCGAGCACGCCGGCCTCGTGCAGGGCGACGGCGGTGTTCAGCGCGGTCTGCCCGCCGAGGGTGGGCAGGATCGCGTCGGGGCGCTCCTTGGCGATCACCAGCTCGACGAACTCCGGGGTGATCGGTTCGACGTACGTGGCGTCGGCGAACTCGGGGTCCGTCATGATCGTCGCCGGGTTCGAGTTGACCAGGCTGACCCGGATCCCCTCGCTGCGCAGCACCCGGCAGGCCTGGGTGCCGGAGTAGTCGAACTCGCAGGCCTGCCCGATCACGATCGGCCCGGAGCCGATCACCAGGATGTGCTTGAGATCGGTCCGCTTAGGCATGTGTGCGCCCCTCGCTCTGGGTCCGGCCCTCGATGAGCTCGGCGAAGCGGTCGAAGAGGTAGTCCGCGTCGTGCGGGCCGGCCGCCGCCTCCGGGTGGTACTGGACGGTGAAGGCGGGCACGTCCTTCGCCCGCAGCCCCTCGACCACGTTGTCATTGAGGCAGACGTGTGACACCTGGACGCCACCGAACTCGGTCTCGATCACCTGGTCGGGGACGACCGCCCCGGCCACGGCGCCCGGCACCTGGACGGCGAAGCCGTGGTTGTGGCTGGTCACCTCGACCTTGCCGGTGACCCGGTCGAGCACCGGCTGGTTGATGCCCCGGTGGCCGTAGCCGAGCTTGTAGGTGCCGAAGCCGAGCGCCCGGCCGAGGATCTGGCTGCCGAAGCAGATGCCGAAGAGCGGAATCCTGCGGCTGAGCACCTCCCGCGCCAGGGCCACCGGCGCGTCGGCGGTGGCCGGGTCGCCCGGGCCGGGCGAGAAGAAGACCGCGTCCGCGCCGGTGGCGAGCAGGTCGTCGATGGTGGAGCCGGCCGGGAGCACGTGCGTGGTGACCCCGCGGGCGGCGAGCCGGCGCGGGACGTTGCGCTTGATGCCCAGGTCCAGCGCGGCGACCGTGAACCGGTGCTCGCCCTCGGCCTGGACCACGTACGGCTTCTCGGTGGTGACCTCGGCGGAGAGGTCCGCGCCGACCATCTCCGGGGCCTGCCGCACCCGGGCCAGCAGCGCCCGTGGGTCGGTCTCGATGCTGGAGATGCCGACCCGCATGGCGCCGCGCTCGCGCAGGTGCCGGGTCAGCGCCCGGGTGTCCACGCCGCTGACGCCGACCACGCCCTCGGCGGCCAGCCGCTCCTCCAGCCCGCCGGTGGCCCGCCAGTTCGAGCCGATCCGGGCCGGGTCGCGGACCACGTAGCCGGCGACCCAGATGCGGCCCGACTCGTCGTCCTCGCCGTTGACGCCCGTGTTGCCGATGTGCGGGGCGGTCTGCACCACCACCTGACGGTGGTAGGACGGGTCGGTCAACGTCTCCTGGTAGCCGGTCATGCCGGTGTTGAAGACCGCCTCGCCGAAGGTCTCCCCGACGCTGCCGTACGCCTCACCGTGGAACGTGCGCCCGTCCTCCAGCACGAGGATCGCGGGCCTCCGCTTCGTCACGCTGCGTCTCCTTCGATCCGGACTGCGGGGCTCCGCTCCGCTGCACTCCTCGCTCGGATCACTTAACAGCCTTTCCGTCCAGGACCGTCGGCTCGCCGCGCAGGAAGGTCGCCACGATGCGACCCGGCAGCGTCATGCGGGCGTACGGGGTGTTGCGGCTACGGCTGGCCAGCTCCGCCGGCTCGATGGTGCGGCGGGCGGCCGGGTCGACCAGGGTCAGGTTCGCCGGCACGCCGGGCGCCGGGTCGAGGCCGTGCCCCTCCAGCCCGGCGATCCGGGCCGGGGTGCGCGACATCCGCTCGGCGATCAGGTCCCACTGCGGGCCGAGCACGTCGAGGGCGATCGACAGCGCCGTCTCCAGCCCGAGCATGCCCGGCCGGGCGTACGCCCACTCACACTCCTTGTCCTCCACCGCGTGCGGGGCGTGGTCGGTGGCGACGATGTCGATCACGCCCTCGACCAGGGCCGCGCGCAGCGCGGCGACGTCGGCCGCGGTGCGCAGCGGCGGGTTGACCTTGTAGACCGGGTCGTACGTCTCGGCCCGGGAGTCGGTGAGCAGCAGGTGGTGCGGGGTGACCTCGGCGGTGACCCGGACGCCCCGGGCCTTTGCCTGGCGCAGCACCTCCACGCTGCCGGCGGTGGAGACGTGGCACACGTGCAGGCGGCTGCCGACGTGCTCGGCGAGCAGCACGTCCCGGGCGATGATCGCCTCCTCGGCGACCGCCGGCCAGCCGGTCAGGCCGAGGCGGGTCGAGACCTCGCCCTCGTGCATCTGCGCGCCCTCGGTGAGCCGGGGCTCCTCGGCGTGCTGGGCGATGATCCCGTCGAACGCCTTCACGTACTCAAGCGCCCGGCGCATCAGCCTCGGGTCGGCGACGCAGTGCCCGTCGTCGGAGAAGATCCGTACCCGGGCCGCCGAGTCGGCCATCGCGCCCAGCTCGGCGAGGTGCTCGCCGGCCAGGCCGACGGTGACCGCGCCGATCGGCTGCACGTCCACCAGCCCGGCCTCCCGGCCCAGGCGCCAGACCTGCTCGACCACGCCGGCGGTGTCGGCCACCGGCGAGGTGTTGGCCATCGCGCAGACCGCGGTGTAGCCGCCGAGCGCCGCCGCCCGGGACCCGGACTCGACGGTCTCGGCGTCCTCCCGGCCGGGCTCGCGCAGGTGGGTGTGCAGGTCGACCAGGCCGGGCAGGGCGACCAGCCCGGTGCCGTCGACGACGGTCGCCTCCGGTGCGTCCAGCCCGGCGCCGACGGCCGCGACGACGCCGTCGCGGATGAGCACGTCGGTCGGCGCGGCGCCGACGACGCGGACGTTGGAGATCAGGTACGAGCTCACCGGTTGTTCCCCCCGAGCAGCAGATAGAGGACGGCCATCCGCACGGAGACCCCGTTGGCGACCTGTTCGACGATGGTGGAGCGGGGCGAGTCGGCCACCTCGGGCGTGATCTCCATCCCCCGGTTCATCGGTCCGGGGTGCATGACGATCGCGTGCTCGGGCAGCCGGCGCATCCGCGGGCCGTCCAGGCCGTAGCGGCGGGCGTACTCGCGGGCGGACGGGAAGTAGGAGGCGTTCATCCGCTCGCGCTGCACCCGCAGCATCATCACCACGTCCGACTGCGGCAGCACCGCGTCGAGGTCGTAGGAGACGTCGGTGCCGGGCGCGAGCGCCTGCGCGATGTGGACGGGGATCAGCGTCGGCGGCCCGACCAGGGTCACCTTGGCGCCGAGCGTGGACAGCAGCAGGACGTTCGAGCGGGCCACCCGGCTGTGCAGGACGTCCCCGACCACCGCGACCGACAGGCCGGCCAGCCGCCCCAGCCGGGAGCGCATCGTGTACGCGTCGAGCAGCGCCTGGGTCGGGTGCTCGTGGGTGCCGTCGCCGGCGTTGACCACCGAGCCGTCGACCCAGTCGGCGAGCCGGTGCGGGGCACCGGAGGCGGGGTGCCGGACGACCACGGCGTCGGCACCCATCGCCTGGAGGGTCAGCGCGGTGTCCTTCAGGCTCTCGCCCTTGGTCACGCTGGAGCCCTTGGCCGAAAAGTTGATCACGTCGGCGCTGAGCCGCTTCGCCGCCGCCTCGAAGGAGATCCGGGTGCGGGTGGAGTCCTCGTAGAAGAGGTTCACCACGGTGCGTCCACGCAGCGCGGGGAGCTTCTTGACCTCCCGGCCGGCGACCGTGGCCATCTCGGCGGCCGTGTCCAGGATCTCGGTGGCGGTGGCGGCGTCCAGGTCGGCCCCGGAGAGCAGGTGCCTGATCATGCGGGCGTCCCCCCGTACAACCTGACCTCGTCGGTGCCGTCGGTCTCCGCGAGGGTGACTTTCACGCTCTCCGCCAGGGACGTCGGGATGTTCTTGCCGACGTAGTCGGCGCGGATCGGCAGCTCGCGGTGGCCGCGGTCGACCAGGACGGCGAGCTGGACGGACGCCGGCCGCCCGACGTCGTTGAGCGCGTCGAGCGCGGCCCGCACCGTACGGCCGGAGAAGAGCACGTCGTCGACGAGGACGACCCGCTTGCCGTCGATGCCGCCGGGCGGCACCTGGGTCGGCCCGACCGCGCGGGTGGCGTGCCGGCGCAGGTCGTCGCGGTAGAGGGTGATGTCGAGCACGCCGACCGGGACGGTCACGTCCTCGAAGGTGCTGATCCGGGCGGCGAGCCGCTTCGCGAGCGGGGCGCCCCGGGTGGGGATGCCCAGCAGCACGGTGTCCTCGGCGCCCTGGGTCTTCTCCAGGATCTGGTGGGCGATGCGGTCGATCACGCGCTGAACGTCGGCGCTGGCGAGGATCACCTTCACCGAGGGTTGTCGCGGCGGCGACGACTGGGCAGCAGGTGGGTAGGCCACGGCGGACCTCCTTCCCCGCCTCACGGGACGGGTCGTTAAAGGACGTCGGATGCCGGCACCGGGACGCGAGCGGCCCGGACCGGGGCTTCCCGCCACGTTACCAGTGGTCACCGCACCGACCGCCGCCGGCCACTGACCCCCTGGTCAGCCCGGCGAAATGGGGACAACTCCCCCGGTGATCCCAACGGTAAGGTCACGACCACTTGACCAGTTGTACCAATCCCCGTACCGTCACGCTCCGTAGCGACCCTGGGAGAACCCCGAGCAGCACTGGGAGTGTTTAATGCCCTCTGAATACGCCAAGTCTCTGGGCGCCCGCCTGCGCTCCATCCGTCAGCAGCAGGGCCTGTCCCTGCAGGGCGTGGAGGAGAAGTCGAACGGGCGGTGGAAGGCGGTGGTGGTCGGCTCCTACGAGCGCGGCGACCGCGCCGTCACGGTGTCGCGCCTGGCCGAGCTTGCCGACTTCTACCGCGTTCCCGTCTCGGAGCTGCTGCCCGACGGCAGCGGGGTTCGCCACGAGCCCACCAGCAAGATCGTCCTCGACCTGGAGCGGCTCTACGACGAGGCATCCGAGGACCTCGCCTACGTCGCCCGGTACGCGCGTGCCATCCAGCAGCAGCGCGGTGACTACAACGGCCGCGTGCTCTCCATCCGCGCCGACGACCTGCGCGCGCTCGCGATCGTGTACGACGCCTCGCCGTCCGGCCTGATCGAGCGGCTCACCGAGCACGGCGTGCTGGTCGCCGACCCGCGGGCGTTCTTCGCCAGCTGACCAGGAACGCGAGAGGGGCCCGTGCCGTCCGGCACGGGCCCCTCTCGTCGTCGTTCGTGTCGCGTCCCGCCTTTTGAGCACACCGGCTGTGACGCACGTCCGGGTGTGACGTGCGCCGCGTCAGCGGGTGGCGTACTCGGCGATGCGGCCGAGGATGCCGTTGAGGAAGCGCGGCGAGTCGTCGGTCGACATCTGCCGGGCCAGCTCGACGGCCTCGCTGATGGCCACCGCGTCGTCGATCTCGTCGACGTAGAGCAGCTCGTAGACCGCGATCCGGGCGAGGTTGCGGTCGACCGCCGGCATCCGGTCCAGCGTCCACCCCTCGGCGTAGCTGGCGATCACCTCGTCGATCCGGTCGAGGTGGGCGGCGACGCCCTCGACGAGGCTCACCGCGTATCCCAGGTGCTCGGGTCGGGGCTTCTCGATCCGCTCGATGTAGCCGGCGAGCACCTCGACCGGCGGGCGGTCCCGCAGGTCGGCCTCGAAGAGCACGTCCAGCGCCCGCTTACGCGCCTTGCGGCGCGCAGGCATCTGCTGCTTGGGGCCCTCGGCCATCAGGCGCGGCCGAGGTAACGGCCGTCGCGGGTGTCGACCTTGATCTTCTCGCCGGTGGTGATGAAGAGCGGCACCTGGACCGTCGCGTCGGTCTCGACGGTCGCCGGCTTGTTGCCGCCGGTCGACCGGTCGCCCTGCAGGCCCGGCTCGGTGTAGGTGACCTCCAGCACGACGCTGGTCGGCAGCTCGATGTAGAGCGGGACACCCTCGTGGGTGGCCACGGTCGCCTCAGCCTCGGGCAGCAGGTAGTTCGCCGCGTCGCCGACGGTGGCACCCGGCACGTTGATCTGGTCGAACGTCTCCAGGTCCATGAAGACGTAGTCCTCGCCGTCGGCGTAGAGGTACTGCATGGTGCGCTTGTCCACGGTCGCGGTCTCGACCTTGGTGCCCGCGTTGAAGGTCTTGTCGACCACCTTGCCGGACAGCACGTTCTTCAGCGTGGTACGCACGAACGCACCACCCTTACCGGGCTTGACGTGCTGGAACTCGACGACGGCCCAGAGCTCTCCGTCGAGGTTGAGTACCAGGCCGTTCTTCAGGTCGTTGGTGGTGGCCATTTCCTGCCTTGATCATCAATTGGCGGACAGACCTGGCAAGTCTACTAGTTGCGCCGAACGCCGCTGTCCGCCGCTTCCCGCCGCCCTTCCCACCGCCTTTCCGCCGCCCTCCCACCTCCCTTCCGCCGGCTCCTCCCCCGCACTCCCGCCGACTTCCCGCCGACTTCCCGCCGCGCTTCCGCCACTCTCCCGCCGCCCCTCGCGACGCCTTCCGCCGTGCCCCACCGTTCTCCGCCGCGGCCGCCGCTGCCGCTGTGGCTGTTGCTGTTGCCATTGCCCCGCCGGTCCCGCCACTGGCTGCCCGCCGACCGGCCGAGCCGCTGTCACCCCCGCGGCCGGCCCCACCACACCGCCCCGCAAGCCGAGCCGCCGTCGCTTGCAGCTTGCCCAGCCGCCGTCGCTCCGCCGGCCGAGCCGCCGGCCCAGCCACCTTGCGGGGTCGCCGGCGACAACGCACGCCAGCGCTCACACTCCGTAAGCTGCCACGCTCCCCGGCAGAACCCCTCCACGCTCCCTTTGCTCTGCACCCACGGAGGCACCAGTTACGCGCGGTCACTTTGTCGCCTCCGACCACGATTCGCCGTCGACAAGAAATCCCAGCTCAGACCGGTGGTGCGAATTCGGATGCAGAGCAAAGCGTCGGAGGGGCATGGAGCACGAGCCGGAGCGGCGGTAACCGGCAGTAACGAAGGGAGATATCACTCACCGTCACGACGGCTGAAGCGCAGAGCGCGCCACCGGCACTCATCTCGCCGCTCCCGCACGCGACGGGCGGGACGGGGGACGGGCGGTACGGGCAGAGCGGGCGGGACGGGCAGGGCGGGGCGGGGCAGGCGGGGCGGGGCAGGCGGGAGCGGGGAGGGCAACCGGGGTCAGCGGATCAGGGCGGCCAGGTGGTGCAGGGCCAGGCGGTAGCCGTCGACGCCGAGGCCGCAGATCACCCCGGTCGCCACCGCCGACACCACGGAATGGTGCCGGAACTCCTCGCGGGCGTGGATGTTGGAGATGTGCACCTCGACCAGCGGCCCGCGCAGCATGGCGCAGGCGTCCCGGACCGCGTACGAGTAGTGCGACCAGGCGGCGGGATTGAGCACCACGGCGGCGCCCTCGTCGGCGGCGGCGTGCAGCCAGGCCAGCAGCTCGTGCTCGGCGTCGGTCTGCCGGACCGTCACGTCCAGCCCGAGCTCCCGCCCGGTCGACTCGCAGAGCGCCACCAGGTCCGCGTAGCTGGTCGCCCCGTAGACGTCCGGCTGCCGGGTGCCGAGCCGGCCGAGGTTCGGGCCGTTCAGCACGTGGACCTTCATGCGGCCACCTCGCGGTAGGCCGCCTCCAGCAGCTCGTCGTCCGGGCCCTCCAGGATCGCCGGCCGGGCCAGCCCGTCCAGCACGACGAAACGCAGTTGGTTGCCCCGGGCCTTCTTGTCCACCCGCATCGTGGCGAGCAGTCCGGGCCAGGCCTGGGCGGGATAGCTGGTGGGCAGGCCGAGCGCCGCCATGGCCGTCCGGTGCCGCTCGGCGGTGGGGGCGTCCAGCCGCCCAGCCAGTCGGGCCAACTCACCGGCGTAGACGACGCCGACCGACACGGCGTGGCCGTGCCGCCAGCGGTAGTCCTCCGCCTTCTCGATGGCGTGGGCCAGGGTGTGACCGTAGTTGAGCACCTCCCGCACGCCCGACTCGCGCAGGTCGCCCGAGACCACGTCGGACTTCACCCGGATCGCCCGCTCGATCAGCTCGCGGGTCACCGGGCCGGTCGGGTCGGTGGCCGCCGCCCGGTCCCGCTCCACCAGGTCGAGGATCACCGGGTCGGCGATGAAGCCGCACTTGACCACCTCGGCCAGACCGGCGGCGAGGTCGGCCTGCGGGAGGCTGTCCAGCGTCGTCAGGTCGGCGAGGACGCCGACCGGCGGATGGAACGCCCCGACCAGGTTCTTGCCGGCGGCGGTGTTGATCCCGGTCTTGCCGCCCACCGCCGCGTCGACCATGCCCAGCAGCGAGGTCGCCACCGGAACCCAGCGCACCCCCCGCAGCCAGCAGGCCGCGACGAAGCCGGCCAGGTCGGTGACCGCGCCGCCACCGACGCCCACCACCGCGTCGGTACGGGTGAAACCCGCCTCGCCCAGCCGGTCCCAACAGGTCGCCGCCACGTCGATGCGCTTGCCCGCCTCGGCGTCCGGCACCTCGATCAGCAGCGGTGCGACGCCGGCGGCGCGCAGCCGCCCGCCGATCGCGTCGGCCAGTTCCTTCAGCGGGTGCGCGTGCAGCACCGCCACCCGGGTCGCGTCCGGCAGCAGCCCGGGCAGCGCGTCGAGCAGGTCGCGTCCCACCAGCACGTCGTACGGGCGCTCGCCGCCGACCGGGATCCGGGTCACCTCGTCCATCGCCGGCAGCCTAGTCCAGCCGCCCGATCCGAGGGGGGAACTGTCCACTTCGTGGCCACCCGTTCCGCGCCGGGGCGGGACCGCGCGGGCCGCGCCCCGGGGCGGGATCACCCGGGCACCCGGGCCGCCCACGCGGCCAGCCCCCGGGCGTGCGCGGCGACCTCGGCGCGCAGGGCCGCGGGCCGTACGACGGTGAACGGCCAGCCCAGCCCCGCGAGCAGTTGGGCCATCCCGGCCAGGTTCTCCGCGCGGGCGCGCAGCAGCACGCCTCCGTCGGTCGTCCTCAGCTCGGCCACGCTGGGCGGCAGGCGGCGTCGGGCGGCGGCCAGGTCGGCTTCCAGCAGCACCTCGACGTCGTGGGCGTACGGGACGCGGGCCAGCGAGCGGGTCACCTGGGCGACCGGGTCGAAGCCGTGGGGCACGGCGAAGGTCTCCTCCCCCGGCAGCACCTCCCTGATCCGGTCCAGTCGGAACGTGCGCACCTCCCCGCGCAGGTGGTCGTGGCCCGTGACGTACCAGCGGCCGGAGTGGAAGACCAGCCCGTACGGGTCGAGCTCCCGGCGGGTCACCGTGCCGGAGGAGGAACGGTGCTCCAGCCGTACCCGGCGCCGGTGCCGAGCGGCGGCGCCGAGGGTGAGCAGCGTCCCGGTCGCCGGCCGGGGCTGCGGCGCCGATTGCCGCAGGGTGAAGCCGAGGTGCTCCTGCACCGCCGCGAGGCGGTCACTGAGCGTGGGCGGGAGCACCCTGCGGATCTTGGCCAGCGCGGTCGCGGTCGCCGGTTCTTCGGTGCCCAGCCCGAGCCGCTCGGCGGCGACCAGACCGAGCAGCACGGCGACGGCCTCGTCGTCGGTGAGCATCAGCGGCGGCAGCTTGTAGCCGGGGCGCAGCCGGTAGCCGCCGTGGCGGCCCCGCTCGGCGGCGACCGGGATGCCCAGCTTGGCCAGGGTCGCGGCGTAGCGGCGCACCGTACGCCCGTCCACCCCCAGCCGGCGGGCCAGCTCCGCCCCGGTGAGCCGGTGGTGGCTCTGGAGCAGTTCGAGCATGCCGAGCACCCGGGCGGCGGGATGCGACACGGACCACTCCTTCAAAGCGGGCGGAAAGCGTCCGGATTCGATCGTACGGTGGTCGCGAACGACGAGAGAGGGAGGCCGCGATGGCGACGTTCGTGCTGGTGCCGGGGTTCTGGTTGGGCGGTTGGGCGTGGCGCGACGTGACGGCGGCGCTGCGCGGGCAGGGCCACGAGGTCCACCCGGTGACGCTGACCGGGGTGGCCGAGCGCGCCCACCTCGCCGGCCCGGAGGTCGGCCTGGAGACGCACACCACCGACATCGTCCGGTTGATCGAGGTGGAGGAGCTGCACGACGTCGTGCTGGTGGGCCACTCCGGCGGCGGGCTGCCGGTGACCCAGGCGGCGGACCGCCTCGGCGAGCGAATCGCCCGGGTGGTCTACGTGGAGAGCGGGCCGATGCCCGACGGCATGTCGCAGTTCGACAGCAACCCGCCCGAGGAGCAGGAGCGGCTGCGCGCCGAGATCGGCGACGGGCACCTGCTGCCGCCGCCCGCGTTCGATCCGGCCCAGGACCCGCAGAACCTGGCCGGGCTGACTCCTACCGCGCTCGCGCTGTTGCGACGGCGGGCCACCGCCCACCCGCTGCGCGCCGCCACCGACCCGGTCCGCCGCACCGGTGGACACGCGGTGCCGACGGCCCTGGTGGCGAGCACCTTCCCGCTCGCGGTGGTCGAGGACATGATCGCGCAGGGCCACCCGTTCTTCGCCGGGCTGGCCGGCGGCCGGCTGTACGCGCTGCCGACCGGCCACTGGCCGATGCTCAGCGAGCCGAAGGGCCTGGCCGACGTGCTCGACGGCATCGCCCGCGACTGACCCGGCCGCCGGGGCGGCGGCCGTGCGGGCTCAGCGCTTGAGCAGCGCGGCGATCTCGGCGGCGATCTCCGCCGGTTCCCGCCCGTCGGTGACGACCGTGGCGGTGGCCACCTCGGCGTAGAGCGGGCGGCGCTGGTCCAGCAGGTACTTCAGCGTCGCCCGGGGGTTTATCGCCAGCAGCGGGCGGCCCCCGCCTAGCCCGACCCGCTTCACCGCGTCGGACAGCTCGACGGAGAGGTGGACCACGGGGTGCCCGACCAGGGCCGCGCGGTTCTCCTCGGCGAGGATCGCGCCGCCGCCGAGGGCGAGCACGCCCTCGCACGAGGCGAGCCCCGCCGCCACCGCCGCCCGTTCGAGGGTACGGAAGTGGTCCTCACCCTCGTCGATGAAGATCTCGGAGATCGGCTTGCCGGCCAGGCGCACGATGTCCAGGTCGGTGTCGCGGAACTCCACACCGAGCAGCTCGGCCAGCGCCAGCCCGACGGTGGTCTTGCCCGAGCCGGGTGCCCCCACCAGTACGCAGACCGGCGCCATCAGCGGCACCGCCGAACCGCCGCGCGCCCCGCCCGCCGAGCCGCGCTCACCGGATCACCAGGGCGTCGAGGTAGCCGGCCAGGTTGCGGCGGATCTCGGCGACCGAGTCGCCGCCGAACTTCTCGGTGGCGGCCTCCGCCAGCACCAGCGCCACCATCGCCTCGGCGACGACGGCGGCGGCGGGCACGGCGCACACGTCCGAGCGCTGGTTGATCGCGGTGGCCGGCTCGCCGGTGGTGACGTCCACCGTCGCCAGTGCCCGGTTCAGCGACGAGATCGGCTTCATGGCGGCCTTCACGCGCAGCGGCTCGCCGGTGGTGATGCCGCCCTCCAGCCCGCCGGCCCGGTCGGTGACCCGACGTACGCCGGTGGCGGTGGGGATGATCTCGTCGTGCGCCTCGGAACCACGGGAGCGCGCCTGCTGCCAACCGTCGCCGATCTCCACGCCCTTGATGGCCTGGATCGACATCAGGGCGGTCGCGAGCCGGGCGTCGAGCTTGCGGTCCCACTGCACGTGGCTGCCCAGGCCCGGCGGCACCCCGTACGCCAGCACCTCGACCACGCCACCCAGGGTGTCGGCGGCCTTCTTCGCGGCGTCGACCTCGGCGACCATCCGGGCGCTGGCCTCCGGGTCGAGGCAGCGCAGCGGGTCCGCGTCGATGCGGTCGGCGTCGGCGGGCGTGGGGCGCAGCCCCGGCTTGGCGGCGACCGGGCCCAGCTCCACCACGTGCGAGACGATCTCGATGCCGAGGGCCTGCCGGAGCAGTGCCTTGGCGACCGTGCCGACGGCGACCCGGGCGGCGGTCTCCCGCGCGCTGGCCCGCTCCAGGATCGGCCGGGCGTCGGTGTGGCCGTACTTCTGCATGCCGGCCAGGTCGGCGTGCCCCGGGCGGGGGCGGGTGAGCGGCGCGTTGCGGGCCTGGCTGGCCAGTTCCTCCGCGTCGACCGGGTCGGCGGCCATCACGGTGCGCCACTTGGGCCACTCGGAGTTGCCGACGCGGATCGCGACGGGGCTGCCGAGGGTCGCCCCGTGCCGCAGCCCGCCGATGACCTCCACCTCGTCCTGCTCGAACGACATCCGCGCGCCCCGGCCGTAGCCGAGCCGGCGCCGGGCCAGCTCACCGGCGATGTCCCCGGTGGTCACCTCGACGCCGGCGGGCACGCCCTCCATCATCGCGACGAGGGCGGGACCGTGCGATTCCCCTGCAGTCAACCAGCGCAACACAGCGGTCAGTCTGTCACGCCCGGTGGCCGCCGCCATGCGGTGCCCGCCGCGTCCCGCCCTGCGGACGCGGCACGGCCCGCCGCGACCGCCGGGCTGGCCCGCCGCCCGGCCTCCGCCGCTTCCGGCGGCTCCGGGCCTGTCACCTCCGATAGCGCTGTGCCACTGCCGCGAAGGCGGCCTTGGGCTCCCATTCCATGTCGGGGTAGGTCTGCCCACGGCGTCCTTCGAGGAGCTTGACGATGCCCAGGCTGGCCCGGTCCAGGTCGTCCCTGGGGTCGCCGTCCGGGCGGTGCGGGTAGCCGGGCAGGGCGAACAGGAACACGAACGCGCTGTCCACGCCCTCGGTCTCGAAGATCTCCAGCAGCTCGCTCAGATATGCGGCCTGGCCGGCCTCGTCACGCTCGTGTACGCCGTTGAGCCGTACCGGGGCCCCGGTCTCCGGGTCGTGCTCGACCACTTCCAGTACCCGCCCGCCGCGGTCTCCCGCGCCGCGGTAGGCCGCGGTGCCGAACCCGGTGATGGCGAGCGGCTTCGGGCCCTGGGCCAGGGTGCGCACCGCGTCCCGGAACCGGTCGGCGACCTCGGCGGAGCGGATCAGCTCGAACGCCACGATGTCGAAGGGGGTCCAGTCGACCTGCTCGAACTGGATGGACGCATAGGTGAGCCTGCCCTGGAAGCGCTCGCGGACCGTGGCCGCCGCGTCGCGGAGGAACGCGTTGATGTGCACCCCGAGTTCGCGGATGGCTTCGGCCCGCCGTTCGGGTCGGCTCATCAGCCGCGCGACCCGATCCTCGGGGCTCTCGCCGGGCAGGAACCCACGGTTCATCACGCTCAGCTCGACCCCTGCGACGAACACGACTGCGGCCCCCTGCTGCCGGAGCCGTTCCGCCCGCTCGGCGCAGTCGCGGAAGAGCGTGAGGATCTGCTCCGGATCCAGCTCCAGCGGATAGGGCGAGAACCAGACCTCCAGGCCGAGTTCGGCGGCGGCGCCGGCGGCCAGCTCCAGCCGATCCGGGTCGCCGCCGATGATCTGGACCGCGTTGCAGTGCAGGTCGTCGCGGATGATGGCGAGCTCGCGCCGGACCACCGCAGGATCGAAGTGTTCGCGGGACGTCTGGCCGTGCACGACGAATCCGGTGTCGTAGGTCATTCCTCTTGCGCGCATGGCGGCGTCCTCTCCGTCGGTCCCGGTCGGGTCGAGACTGACAGGAAACATGCGCGTACGCAAGTTTTCGTTCACGCAAATTTGCGGGCGCGTAGCCCTGCGTGGGACGCTGACACCGTGACGACGCCACCACCGGGGCTGCGGGAGCGGAAGAAGCAGGCCACCCGCGAGGCGCTACGCGAGGCGGCCCTGCGCCTGGCCGTGCAGCACGGACCGGACCAGGTGCGGGTCGAGGACATCGCCGAGGCGGCCGGGGTCTCGCCGCGCACCTACAACAACTACTTCGCCAGCCGGGAGCAGGCGATCGTCTCCGCCGTCACCGCGGACCGGGAGGCGCGGATCGCGGCGGCGGTCACGGCCCGGCCCGCAGGAGCGCGCCTGGCCGACGTCGTCACCGAGGCAGTGGTCGAGCAGTACGCGAACACCGGCGAGCACGAACGCCACGTGCTGCTGTTGATCACCACCCGGACCTCGCTGCGCGACGCGTTCCTCGACACCACCACCGGCATCGAGCCCCCGCTCACGGCAGCGATCGCCGAACGCCTGGGTGACGACGGAGCGCACACGGCCCGCGTTCTCGCGGCAAGCGTGGCCGCGGCGGTGCGGATCGCACTGGAGGGCTGGCTCCAGCCGGCCGGGAACGCGGGGGCCGCCGAGGGCTTCGGAGCCGGAGGACTGGTCGTGCCCTCCGGCTCGCTGCCCGACCAGCTCCGCGCGGCGCTGGCCCCGCTCGCGCCCGCGTTCGACGCCGCGGAGCGACGCACCGTGCCCTGACCGCGCGCTCAGATGCCCCGGCCGCGTTTGTGCAGGGTACGCAGCACCGCGTCGGCGCGGACCATCCGCCCGGCCACGGCGAGGGCCAGGTACGCCCTCGGCTCGCGCGGGTTGCGCCGGATGGTGTGCCGGGCCCAGCGCATCGCGCCCCGCCGGTCGCCGGACGCGGCGCGGGCGAAGGCGATCTGCCCGGTGACCCGCGCCTCGCCGGCCGGCTGCGTGCCGAACTCGGGGTAGCGCTCCAGCAGCCACTGCAACGCCTCGGAGATGGTGTCCCAACGCTGCGCGAAGTAGGACCGCTTGTGCCAGCGCACCAGCACGTACGGCGTGCGCAGGTTGACCAGCGGCGCGCTGCGGGCGGCCCGGAGCAGGAACTCGTAGTCCTCCGCGTAGCTGCCCGGGATCTCCTCGTCGACCAGCCCGAACCCGTCGCGCAGCGCGGCGGCGCGGATCAGGAAGGTCGACGGGTGCAGCTCCGTCATCCGGTCCCGCAGCAGGTCGGCGAGGGTGACCGAGTCCTTCGGCAGCGCCCGGTCGACGGTGTGCCCGTCGTAGCTGACCCGGATGCCGCAGCTGACGAACTCCGCGTCGGGGTGGGCGGCGAGCGCCTCGACCTGGGCCCGCAGCTTGCCGGGCAGCCACTCGTCGTCGTCGTCGCAGAACGCGACGAGCTCGCCGGTGGCGGCCAGGACGCCCGAGTTGCGGGCGCCCGCCAGGCCGGGGGCGCGTTCGTTGCGGATCACCCGGACCAGCCGGTCCGGGCGGGACAGCTCGGCCAGCGAGGCGTCCGGCTCGGACTGGTCGTAGACCACCACCACCTCGATCGGGCCGGGGTGATCCTGGTCGAGGATGGCGCGTACGGCGGCCCGGAGCAGTTCCGGGCGGTCCCGGGTGGGCACCACCGCGCTCACGCTCGGGTGTTCGGTCATCGCCGCTCTCCGTTCCGGGCCGGCCGTGCCCACGGCCGCCACCTCGTCCGCTGCCGTCGTCCGGTCGACGCGGCCACCAGGTCCTCCACGATCCGTCCCACCTGCTCGACCGCCGCGCGGCGCGCCCGGGACGCGTCCGGGTCGGCCGCGACGGCGAACCGCGACGGGTCGGCGAGGCCGGCGGTGAGCGCCTCGAACAGCGCCTCCCGGGTCTCGGCCAGCGCCACCATGCCGGCCGCGCCCAGGCGACGGGCGAACAACTGCTGGTGGTCGTCGACGTGTTCGCCCCGGGTCGGGTCCCGTGGGACGACGATCGGCAGGTGCCCGTGCCGGCGGGCCTCCAGGATGGTGGCCGGGCCGCCGTGGCAGACCACGAGGTCGGCCTCGGCCATCGCCGTCTGCAGCTCGTCGTGACCGAGGAAGGGCATCGCCCCGGGCACCCCGGGGGCCCGGGTGTGTCCGTGCTGGACGGTCAGCCCGACGCCCTCGGCGACGGCGGGATGCCACTCCTCCAGCCAGCCGACCAGGCGGTCGAACGGGTGCTTGTCGGTGCCGACGGCGACCAGCAGCCGGGCCTGCGCGAGGCCGCCGGAGTCGCGCGGCCGGGGCAG
Organism: Micromonospora sp. NPDC049060; assembly: GCF_040649055.1. NCBI lineage: Bacteria > Bacillati > Actinomycetota > Actinomycetes > Micromonosporales > Micromonosporaceae > Micromonospora > Micromonospora sp. NPDC049060. The sequence continues at coordinate 1,333 of NZ_JBEZEV010000053.1, read as the reverse complement.
CCGGGTGGCGGGCGCAGGCCGGGGACGGCCGGGGGCGACGCGGTGCGCGGGGGTGGTTCCGGTGCTCTCGGCGCTCACAGCAGGGTCCCCACGACGGTGGCCTCCGGGTACTGGCGGCGCTGCTCGTCCCACTGCACGAGCATCGCGGAGAGGAAGGGCCGGCAGAGCCGGGCGGTCAGGGTCGGGGTGTCGATGCGGTCGTACACCTCGATGTAGACGGTCGGCACGCCCCGGAGCCGGGCCAGCACCACGAACGGGACGGCCACGCCGGCGCCGGTGGTCACCACCGCGGCGACCCGGCGCGACCGCAGCACCCGCCAGGCGAGTACGGCGTTGCGCAGCAGGTTCGGCACGTTGCGGGTGGTCGGGTGGTGCGCCGGGACGAGTTCCTCGCCAGCCAGCAGCGAGAGCGCCTCGGGTGTGTCGAAGGTGACCCAGCACCGCCGCCAGCGTTCGTACCACGGGCGCAGGGCGAGCAGTTGGGCCAGATGGCCGCCGCTGGAGCCCACCAGGAGCAGGAATCCGGGCTCGCCGGCATCCTCGGTCGTCGTTTCCACGCGACTCCCCACAAGTTCGCTTGGATGTTCGGTGGTAGCCACGCGACAGCAGATCACACGTCCCCGGCTGGTGAAATAGGGCGACCGGGCGACAGATCGATCTCCGCGGGTGGCGGATCGGGTGCGCCGCGCCGACCATCGATATCGACGATCGTCACGACCTGGAGCTTCTTCGTCACTATCCGGAGTCGACGGCGGCCCGCAGGCCCCGGCGATTTCGGTGGATCAGCCGCTATGTCGTTTCTCGATGACGTCCAGCAGGGCGGGATGCAGCGCCGCGTTCCAGCCCGCGCCCGCGTCGGCGAGGCGCCAGGTGCGCAGCCACATCTCCAGCAGGTAGGCGTCGGCCACCAGCCGCCGGGCCGCCGGCCCGAGCCCGAGGTCGGTGCCGTACCGGTCGAGGTGGGCGTCGACGGCCCGCGCCGCCGCCGCGGCCGGCTCGCCGCGCAGCACCAGGGCCCGCTGGAACGCGTCGTGCGCCAGGTCGAAGCCGAGCGGCACGTCCGGCCCGCTGTGCTCCCAGTCCCAGGCGACGAGGCGGCCGGCGTGCACGCCGAGGTTCCAGGGCACCCAGTCGCCGTGCCAGTGCCCGAACTCGACGGTCGTGCCGCCGTGCCGGTCGGTCAGGGCCGCGACGGCGGCGACCGCCCGGGCCCCGTCCGGCGTGCCGGCGGCGGCGCGCCCGGCGTCGGCGGCGAGCCGGGCCAGGAACGCCGACCCGGCCAGGGTGGTCGTACTCCGGCGCACCCACCGGCAACACGCCCAGCTCGGGTGAC
>NZ_JBEZEV010000052.1:0-42372 GCF_040649055.1 Micromonospora sp. NPDC049060 | reverse complement strand
CTCCTCGTCGCCGGCCAGTCGTTCCAGCTCCTCCGGCTCGGTCGCGGCGAACGCGGCCTCCAGCCGGTCCAGCTCGGCCAGCAGGCCCGCTTCCCCGACGCACTCGTCGTGCAGGGCGGACCAGGGTTCGCCGAGGACCTGCTCGGCCGCCCGGTCCACCGGCGTGCGCTCGTGCACCACGGCCGCGAAGAAGGCGAGCAGCCGCTCCGGGCCGAACCGGTCGACCAGGTGCCGGACCGCCAGGTAGGAGATGCCGTAGCTGCCGCTGACCCGGTCGGCCGGGGCGTCGTCGGCCGGGCTGAGGCTGTCGAGCCGGCCGTCCCAGCCGCCGCCGAGCAGGCGCCGCACCTCGTCCAGTCCCGCGTACCGGTCGATCGGCTCGCCGTCGGCGCCCGCGTACTCGGCCAGCCCCTCCACCAGCCACCAGGTGCCCTTGCCCGGGTAGCCCCGCTCGGGCAGGGACGCGGCGTGGGTCAGCTCGTGCCGGAGCAGGTCGTCCACCCCGCCGGGGACGAGCCCGTCGGCGTTGAGCACCACCTCGTGGTGGCCGCCGCCGACCGTGACCGCGTACCCGCCCGTCCACTTCGGCCGGCCGCCGCCGTACCAGCGCTGCCACTCGCCCCGGCCCGCGTAGAAGATCCGGTACCGGTCCGGCGTGCGGCCGCCCACGGCGTACGTGTCGGCGACCCGGGCGGCGGCCTCCGCCTGGGCCAGCAGGTCGGGCAGTTCCTTGCGCAGGGCGGGAGTGGTGGCCACGAGCGTACGCCGACCGACGGCCACGGCCAGTTCGCTGACCTCCCACGGCCGGGTGCCGGTCTCGGCGGACCGGGACGGCTCCACGGCGAGCAGCCGGGGCCGCTCCCCCGCCCGCCACCGGGTGCCGGTCAGCACACGACTGGTGCGGCAGTCCGGCGTGACGAAGCAGTAGCGGAACTCGACAAGCAACCGCCACTCGCCGGGCCTGCCCTCGACCGGCGTGGGCAGGCCGTTGGCGTCGGCCTGCCAGGCGGTCACCCGCAGCGCGCGCAGCGCGGCGTACCGGCGGCGCAGGTCCGGATGCGCGACCGGCTCCGCGACCGCCAGGAACCCGGCGCGGTCCCCGCCGAGCAGGGCGGCGGACTGCCGGGCCAGTTCCGCCGTCATCCGCTCGCCGAGCCGCCGGGCGGCCGCGGTGGCGGGGTCGTCGGCCGGTGCGGCGGACGCCCCCGGCCCCGGCGGGTCACCGGCGCGCACCAGGCCGGCCACCAGCGCCGCGGGCAGGCCGCAGGCCAGCAGCAGTACGACCACCGCCAGCGCCACCCCGAGCGGCCGGATCCGCCGCGACGGCCGCACGGTGCCCGCTGCCACCGGAACGGCCGACGCGGCCGGCTCGATCGTCCCGGCGGGGCCAGCGGGCTCGGCCCTCCCAGTGGGCGCGGCTTCCTCGGCGGGCTCGGCCCTCTCTACGGGCGCGGCCCTCTCGGCGGGCTCGGCGGGGCCAGCCGGCTCGGCCCTCCCGGCGGGCTCAGCCTCAACCTCGGACTCGGCCTCGACAATGGACTCGGCGCCGTCAGCCGGCTCGGCCTCGACCGTGGGCTCGGGGCCGTCAGCGGGCTCGGCGCCGTCAGCCGGCTCGACCTCGACCGTGGGGCCATCGCCGTCAGCGGACTCGGCGCCGCCAGTCGGCCCGGCCTCAACCGTGGGCCCGGCCCCGTCAGTGGGCTCAGCGCCGCCAGTGGGCTCGGCGCCGTCAACGGGCCCGGCGCCGTCAGCCGGCTCGGCCTCTTCTGTCGCGGCGGCCGGCGTGCCGTCCGTCACCGGTCGGCCGTCCGTTCCGGGCTGCCCGTCAGTCACCCGCCGAAGGGTACGACCATCGGGCCGGCCGGGCGACCACGGCCCGGCGAGCCGCGCCGCCTGGCAGGCCGGAGCGCGGCGGCGAACGGCGGCACGGCGACGGCGGCGCCCACCCGGACGGGCGTCGCCGCGTCCAGGGACCAGCCCCCCGGCCGCCGACGGCCGGCACGGCCAGGTCCAGCGGGAAGAGCGGCGGCAGGCCCAGGGCCGTCAGCTGCCGTCCGCGCGGGGCCAGGACCGGAACGCGCCGTCCAGCGCGGCGACCAGGTTGTCGAACGTGGCGCCTACGGCGCGGGGCATGCCGAAGCCGCCGGTCGCCTCCAGCGAGACGAACCCGTGCAGGGTGCTACGCAGCATCCGGGTCGCGTCGACGGCGTCGTCGCCGTCGAGCCCGTAGCCCCGCAGGGTGGCCCGGATCGCCCCGACGGCCCGCTCGCCGGCGGCGACGTGTTCCGGGTCGGCCGGGTCCGGCACCCGCTGGGTGGCCGGGTAGCGACCGGGGTGCCGGTGCGCGTACGCCCGGTAGGCGGCGGCGACGGCCCGCAGCGCGTCCCCGCCGGCCCGGCCCGCGGCGGCGGCGGTCAGTTCGTCGGCGAGCTCGGCGGTGGCCAGCGCGGAGAGCTTCTGAGCGAGCGCGTCGGCCCCCCGCACGTGCTTGTAGAGGCTCGGCAGCGCGACACCGAGCCGGTTGGCCAGCGCGGCGAGGGTGAGCTGGTCGGCGCCGACCTCGTCGGCGAGGCGGGCCGCCTCGCGCACCACGCTCGCCTGGGTCAGCCCGGCCCTAGGCACCGGTGACCGCCAGGAACTCGGCGAGCTGGGCGGCGGTGCGCGCCGGCTGGTCGGCGTGCGGGTAGTGGCCGGAGTCGTCGATCATCCGTGCCTCGGCGGTGGCGAAGAGCCGGCGGGCCGCCCGCGCCCCGGCACCCGGGTCGCGGAAGTCCGGGTCCTTCGTGCCCATCAGCACCAGCACCGGCTGCCGGACCTCGCGGGCGCGGGCCGTCCAGTGCGGGTCGGCCGGCGCGATCACGCCGCGCATCGCCGCCATCCGGCCGGGCTCGCGCAGGGTGGCGACCATCGCCCTGCGGTACGCGGCGTCGTCGGCCGGCCGCTCGCACGGAAAGAGCGTGCGGTGGAAGAGCCCGAACAGCCGGGGGCTGCGCAGCACGGCGGCCAGGGCCACCCGCATGAACGGGTTGAGCTTCGGCTCCTCGGCGAACGGGGCGAGCTGGACGACGCCGTTGACCAGCGCGGGATCGTCGGCGGCGGCGAAGACCACTGCCGCCGCGCTGGACGAGCTGCCGACGAGGGTGGCCGGTCCGCCGCCGAGGTCGCGGACCACCGCGAGCAGGTCGGCACCGACCTCCGCCGGGGCGTACGACGGCCAGCCGGCGCTGGACGCGCCGTGCCCCCGGACGTCCACCGCCGCCACCCGGTGCCCGGCCGCGACGAGCAGCGGGACCAGGTGGCGGAAGGAGCCGCGGTTCTCCCCCATGCCGTGCGAGAGGACGACGAGCGGCCCCTGCCCGTGCACCTCGTAGGCGATCCGCCCGCCGTCCCGCTCCACATAGCTAACTGTCATAACCTATAAGCTAATGCAGTTAGCCAACGCCGTCAAGGGCTTGATCTCACGCCGGGTTCAGGTCGCACGATCGGGTCATTCGCCCGCCCCCACGCGACGGGCTGGTCCGGGAACTGGAACGGGCCGGCGGGACGAGGGTCTCCGCCGGCCCGTACTGGGACCGCTGGGGGTGACGGTGGCCGATCCGGACGGCTACCGCCTGGTGCTGAGCACCCGGGGCTGGTCGAACGGCTGACCTACTTCTTCGACAGCACGGCCCGGCCGAAGAACATCAGGTTGGCCGGGCGCTCGGCGAGCCGGCGCATCAGGTAGCCGTACCAGTCCTCGCCGTAGGGCAGGTAGGTGCGCACGGTGTAGCCCTCGCCGGCCAGCCGGGCCTGCTCCTCCGGGCGGATGCCGTAGAGCATCTGGAACTCGAAGCGCTCGGGGCCACGGTCGAACCAGCGGGCCCGGTCCTCCCCGATGGCGATCAGGCGGGGGTCGTGGGTGGCCAGCATCGGGTAGCCGTCGCCGGACATGAGGATGTTCATGCACCGCACGTAGGATTTGTCCACCTCGCGCGCGGACTGGTAGGCCACCGACTCCGGCTCCTTGTACGCGCCCTTGCACAGCCGGACCCGGGAACCGGCCGTGGCCAGCTCGCGGCAGTCCGACTCCGTCCGCCGCAGGTACGCCTGGAGCACGGCCCCGGTCGACGGGTGGTCCTTGCGCAGCTTGGCGAGGATGTCGAGCGTCGAGTCGGTGGTGGTGTGGTCCTCCATGTCCAGGGTGACCGTGGTGCCCGCCTCCTCGGCGGCGGCGCAGATCGCCCGCGCGTTGTCGTAGGCGAGCTGCTCGTCGAACATCTGGCCCAGCGCCGACAGCTTGACGCTCACCTCGGCGGCCGGGGTGAGCCCCGCCTCGGCGAGCCGCCGGAGCAGCCCGACGTACTCGTCGCGGGTGGCGGTGGCCTGCTCGGGGGTGACGGTGTCCTCGCCGAGGTTGTCGAGGGTGACCGCGAGACCGTCGTCGACGAGTTCGCGGGTCGCGCGCAACGCGTCGTCGGTCTTGGCGCCGGCGACGAACCGGCGGACGAGGTCCCGCGTGAACGGGGCCGTCGCGACGAGCCGCTCGACCTGGGGTGACCGGGAGGCGGCGAGGATGACGGTACGGAGCATGGACCGAGCGTAACGCCCGCCGGTGGCCCCGCGCGGGGCAGCGGGCGCAGCCTCGGTCGCCAGGTCCCAACACCGTCACAGGCACCGACCGGGGGCGGACGGCGGTGGCCCCCATCGGTTACAACGATGACGTGGAACAACGCCCCCGCCGCCGACTCCGGTCGGCCTCCGTGCAGCTCGGCGCGCTCACCGTCCTCGCGCTCACCCTCTCCGGCTGCAACATGTCCTCGGACGACGACGATGACGACTGCGCCCTCGGCCCCGTGGGCGGCGGCGAGACGGTGGCCCTGGCGCTGCGGGCGCCCACGGTGACCGCCGGGCGCACCGCGCCGGAGCCGGCCGCCGCGGCGGTGCCCGACCGGGGCGGCTTCGGCACCCACCTCGCCTCCTGCGGCGGCTGAGGTGCGCCGGGAGTCGGTCACCCCCCGCCCGGACTGGGACGCCACGATCCGCTCCCAGGGCCTGGTGTACGTCGACACCGAGCTGCCCGACGGCGGCATCATGTCGTACTGGGACGAGACCGCCGCGTACGCGTTCGAGCTCGACGAGGTGCTGCGGCTGGAGGAGGCGACCGAGGAGCTGCACCGGATGTCGGTCGCCGCCGCCGAGCACGTCGTCGCGCGCAACCGCTACGCCGAGTTCGGCATCCCCGCCTGGGCGGCCGAGGCCGTGGCCCGGTCGCTGCGCGAGGCGCCGCCCACCCTCTACGGGCGCTTCGACCTCGCCTACGACGGCAGCTGGCCGCCGAAGATGCTGGAATACAACGCCGACACCCCCACCGCGCTGGTCGAGGCGAGCATCATCCAGTGGTACTGGCTGGAGCACACCCGGCCGGAGCTGGACCAGTGGAACAGCCTGCACGAGCGCCTCGTCGAGGCCTGGGCGAAGATCGGCGCGGGGCTGCACGACCGCCGGGTGCACGTGCTCTGGTCCAACGAGGAGGAGTCCGGCGAGGACCACATGACCGCCGGCTACCTCGCCGAGACCGCCCGCCAGGCCGGGCTGGAGGTCACGCTCCAGCCGATCCAGCGGCTCGGCTGGGACGGCCGCCGCTTCGTCGACGCGGCCGACCAGCCGGTCACCACCTGCTTCAAGCTCTACCCCTGGGAGTGGATGCTCGCCGAGCCGTACGGGCCGCTGGCGCTGGAGCCGGGCACCCCGACGACCTGGATCGAGCCGGCGTGGAAGCTGCTGCTGTCGAACAAGGCGCTGCTCGCCGTGCTCTGGGAGCTCTACCCCGGCCACGAGCTGCTGCTGCCGGCGTACCTCGACTCGCCGCGCGGCATGACCGAGTACGTGGCCAAGCCGCTGCTCGGCCGCGAGGGCGGCTCGGTGCGGATCGTCACCGGCGACACCGAGATCACCAACCCGGGGATCTACGGCGACGAGGGCTGGTGCTACCAGGAGTTCCGGGCGCTGCCGGAGTTCGCCGGCAACCGGGTGGTGCTGGGCAGCTGGATCGTCGACGGCGAGTCTGCCGGGGTGGGGGTGCGGGAGAGCGCGAGCCTCATCACCGACGGCTACGCGCGGTTCCTGCCGCACTACATCGACGCGCCACGGGTCCCCTGAGTCGTCTACGGTTGTGGGCGTGAACTTCGACGCGTACGCCCGGACCGGCGTTGACCTCGTCAACGCCCGCCTGGACGACCTCGACGACCTCCGGGCCCTCTTCCCCGACGACAACGCGTGGATGCGCGACGAGGTGGCGGAACGGGACCTCGCGACATTCCGGCGGGCGCAGAAGCGCTTGCGCGACGTCTTCGAGTACGGCACATCCGGGCGGGACGCCCAGGCGGTGACCGAGCTCAACGCGCTGCTGGAGGCGTTCCCGGTGCAGCCCCGCATCTCCGGGCACGACTCCAGCGACTGGCACATGCACGTGACCAGCCGGGGCGCCTCGGTGAGTGCCGAATACCTGGCCGGCGCCGCCTGGGGGCTGTCGGTCTGGCTCTGCGAGTACGGCAGCGCCCGGTTCGGGGTGTGTGCCGACGACCGCTGCGGCAACGTCTACCTGGACACCTCGTCCAACTGCTGCCGGCGGTTCTGCTCGGAACGCTGCGCCACCCGCTCGCACGTGGCCGCCCACCGCGCCCGCAAGCGCGCGGCCATCGGCGAGCAGGCCGGCGTGAGCAGCAAGGAATCGCTCAGCACGACCGTCTGACGCCGTACCCGGCCGGCGCCCTCGCGCCGGCCGGGCGCGGCGCGGCGGCACTCCGGGCGGCCACCGGGCACGGCGCGGCCTTCAGGCGTCTACCCGGCGCGGCGCGGCGTTCAGGCGTCTACCTGGCGCGGCGGTCAGGCGTCGACCGGGGACGGGGTGCCGAGGTGCTGGCGGGCGAACGCCAGCGACTCCCGTAGGTCGGCCTCCCGCACGGCGCGGCTCTTCGCGCCCCGGGTGGTGACCTCCACGGCGACCGAGCCGGTGAAGCCGCGCCCGGCCAGCGAGGAGAGCAGCTCGCCGCAGGGCTGGGTGCCGCGCCCCGGCACCAGGTGCTCGTCGCGGCCCTCGCCGGTGCCGTCGCCGAGGTGCACGTGGGCCAGGTTGGCCCCCATCCGGTCGGCCATCGCCAGCGAGTCGGTGTGCGAGGCGGCGCAGTGCGACAGGTCGAGCGTGTAGGAGTCGTACCCCGTCTCGGTCGGGTCCCAGCCCGGGACGTACGGCACGAACTGCCGCCCCGCCATCCGGACCGGGTACATGTTCTCGACCGGGAAGCGCAGGTCGGGGTGGTCGGCGGCGATCGCGGCGAGCCCGTCGGCGAAGTTGCGCGCGTAGTCCCGCTGCCAGGTGAACGGCGGGTGCACCACCACGGTGGGCGCCCCGAGCGTCGCCGCCAGCTCCGCGGAGCGGCGCAGCCGCTCCCACGGGTCGGGGCTCCACACCCGCTGCGTGACCAGCAGGCAGGGCGCGTGGACGGAGAGCACCGGGACGCCGTAGTGCTCGGCGAGCCCGCGCAGCGCGCCGGCGTCCTGGCTGACGGCGTCGGTCCAGACCATCACCTCGACGCCGTCGTAGCCGAGCGCGGCGGCCAACTGGAACGCCGCCGCGGTCCGCTCAGGGAAGACCGAGGACGTGGACAGGAGCACGGGGACGCGGGAAGTCACACCATCGAGGGTAGCCGGGGTCGATCGACACCTCGTGACGAGAGACCGCAAACCGCCCAGATCACACCGGACTGGCTATCGTTCGCGACTGCGGGGCTCGCAAGCTCACTCCTCGCGCTCACACCGAGCCGGCTTTCGTTCGCGACTGCGGGGCTCGCAAGCTCACTCCTCGCGCTCACACCGAGCCGCCTCTTACACCGGGCCGAGCTGGTCCAGGTGGCGCAGGATCACGCCCTCGCGCAGCGCCCAGGGGCAGATGTCCAGCGCGTCCACGTCCAGCTGGCGCAGCACGGCCTCGGCGACGACCGCCCCGGCGAGCAGCTGGTGGGCCCGGCCGGCGCTGACCCCCTCCAGCTCGACGAGCTGGGCCGGCGGGATGTGCCGGATGAAGCCGAGCACCTGGCGCAGCCCGGCGCGGGTGAGCCTGCGGGGCGCCCACAGTCCGGCGCCGGAGGGCGCCGCGCCGGCCAGCCGGGCCAGCGTCCGGAACGTCTTCGAGGTGGCCACCGGCCGCTCCCAGCCCACCGCGGTCAGCTGCGCGACGACCGGTTCCAGCAGCCCGTCGACGTACGCCCGCAGCTCGTCGACCGCCTCGGCCGGCGGCGGCGCCGCGCTGTCGGGGGCCACCCGGAGCCGGTCCCGGGTGAGCCGGCCGGCGCCGAGCGGCAGGGAGACCGCCACGGCCGGGTCCTCGTCGATGCCGGCCGCGAGCTCCAGCGAGCCGCCGCCGATGTCCAGCACCAGCAGCCGGCCCGCCGACCAGCCGAACCAGCGCCGCACCGCGAGGAAGGTCAGCCGCGCCTCGTCCGCACCCGGCAGCACCTCCAGGCGTACGTCGGTCTCGTCGCGCACCCGCGCCAGCACCTCGGCGGCGTTTGTGGCGTCGCGGACGGCGGAGGTGGCGAACGCGATCAGGTCCTCGGCTCCCAGCCCGGCGGCGGCCGCCTTGGCCATGCCGACCGCCTTGACCAGGCCGTCCGCGCCGGCCTCGGTGAGCGCGCCGTCCGGGCCGATCTGCTCGGCCAGCCGCAGCACGACCTTCTCCGAGTGCGCCGGCCAGGGGTGCGCCCCGTGATGGGCGTCGACCACCAGCAGATGCACCGTGTTGGAACCGACGTCGAGGACACCCAGTCGCATGCTGAAGACACTAGGGCCAACCGGATTGCGCGGCTCGGCGGACCGGCGGGGGCCCCGGGCGTACGCTGGGCCGGGTGACAGGCCAGATCGAACTCCGTGTGCTGGTGGACGACCCGGACGACCCCCGCAGCCGCGAGGTGCCCCTGGACTTTCCCCGGGAGTGGATCGAGTTCGCCGACCCGGCGGACGACAACCATCTCATCCGGGCCGACCTGACGTGGCTGCTCTCCCGCTGGACGTGCGTCTTCGGGCGGGGCTGCCACGGCATCGTCGCCGGTCGGGCCGCCGACGGCTGCTGCTCGCACGGCGCGTTCTTCACCGACTCCGACGACGAGCAGCGGGTCCGGGCCGCGGTGAAGCGGCTGACCCCGGCGACGTGGCAGCACTTCCGGCGCGGGTTCAAGAACTGGACCGAGAACGACACGATCGACGGCAAGAACTCCGCCCGCCGCACCGCCACCCAGGAGGCGGACGGGCCGTGCGTCTTCCTCAACGACGCCGGCTTCCCGGGCGGCGCCGGCTGCGCCCTGCACGCGCAGGCGCTGCGCGACGGGGTGCACCCGCTGGAATACAAGCCCGACGTCTGCTGGCAGCTGCCGATCCGCCGCGACCAGGAGTGGGTCAAGCGGCCGGACAACACGAAGGTGCTGGTCTCCACGCTCTCCGAGTTCGACCGGCGGGGCTGGGGTGCCGGCGGGCACGACCTGGACTGGTGGTGCACGTCCTCCACCGACGCGCACGTCGGCAGCGAGCCGATGTACGTCTCGTACGGCCCGGAGCTGACCGCACTCGTGGGCGCCCCCGCGTACGCGAAGCTGGCCGAGGTGTGCGGGGCACGCAGGCGGCAGGGCATGGTCGCCCCGCACCCCGCCGACGGCGCCTGACCGACCGACGACGACGGGGCCCGCGCGCGGCGCGGGCCCCGTCGTGCGTACGCCGGTCAGGGCTCGAACTTGTAGCCCAGACCCCGCACGGTGACGATGAAGCGCGGCGCGGACGGCTCCGGCTCGACCTTGGAGCGCAGCCGCTTGACGTGCACGTCGAGGGTCTTGGTGTCGCCGACGTAGTCGGCCCCCCAGACCCGGTCGATGAGCTGGCCCCGGGTGAGCACCCGGCCCGCGTTGCGCAGCAGCAGCTCCAGCAGCTCGAACTCCTTGAGCGGCAGCTGGACCGGGGCGCCGTCGACGGTCACCACGTGCCGTTCGATGTCCATCCGGACCGGGCCGGCGGCCAACGTCGGCCCGCCCGCCTCGGCGGCCTCGGCGCTCTGCCGCCGCAGCACCGCCCGGATCCGGGCGACCAGCTCCCGGGGCGAGTACGGCTTGGTCACGTAGTCGTCGGCGCCGATCTCCAGGCCGACCACCTTGTCGATCTCACTGTCCCGGGCGGTGACCATGATGATCGGCACGTGCGAGCGCTGCCGGAGCTGCCGGCACACCTCGGTGCCGGACATCTCGGGCAGCATCAGGTCGAGCAGCACGATGTCGGCGCCGGTCCGGTCGAACTCGGTGAGGGCGGCGGTCCCCGTCGCGGCGACGGACACCTCGAAACCCTCCTTGCGGAGCATGTACGACAGGGCGTCGGAGAACGACTCCTCGTCCTCGACCACCAGTACGCGGCTCAACGGGACTTCCTTTCCATGTGCTGTCAGGCCTGCCGGAGCTCGGCCGGACCGGCCTCGATCCCAGCGGGCGGCGGTGTCGCCAGGCCCTCGTCGGGGGGACGGGTGGGCAGCCGGAGGGTGAACGTCGATCCACCACCAAGAGTGCTCGACACCTCCACCCTTCCGCCATGGTTGCCGGCGATGTGTTTCACGATGGCCAGCCCGAGGCCGGTGCCGCCGGTCGACCGGGACCGGGCCTGGTCGGCCCGGTAGAACCGCTCGAAGATCCGGTCGACGTCGGTCGGGGCGATCCCGATGCCCTGGTCGGCGACGGAGATCTCCACGTGTTCGTCGGCGGCGCGGGCGGTGATCCGGACGGTGGTGTCCTCGCCCGAGTAGTTGACGGCGTTCTCCACCAGGTTCGACACGGCCGTGGCGAGCTGGGTGTCGCTGCCGTGGACGGTCAGGCCCCGTTCGGCGTCGACGGCCACCTCGATCCGGCGGGCGGCGGCGGAGGTGCGGGTCCGGTCGATCACCTCGGCGATCACCCAGTCGATCGCGACCGGCTCCGGGGGCGGCTGCGGCTCAGCGCCCTGGAGGCGGGTCAGCTCCAGCAACTCCTGCACCAGGCGGCCCAGCCGGGTCGACTCGTGCTGGATGCGCTCGGCGAACCGACGCGCGGCGACCAGGTCCTCGGAGAGGTCGGGCGCGCCCGCCCCGGCGGGCTCGGTGGCGTCCAGCAGCGCCTCGGCGAGGAGTTGCAGGGCCCCGATGGGGGTCTTGAGCTCGTGGCTGACGTTGGCGACGAAGTCGCGGCGGACCCGGGCCAGCCGGTGCGACTCGGTCACGTCCGAGGCCTCGACGGCGATGAAGCCCGCCCCGATCCCCATCGCCCGCAGGTGCACCCCGAGCGGGTTCACCCCGGCGTTGTCGCGGCCCCGCGGCAGGTCCAGCTCGATCTCGCGCCGCACGCCGGTGCGGCGGACCTGCCCGGCGAGCGTACGGATCAGCGGGTGGGCGGCGATCGAGCCCTGGGTGGCGCCGGTGCGGAGCAGCCCCATCGCGCGGGCGGCCGGGTTGACCAGGACGGGCAGGTCGTCGGGGTCGAGCACGACCACGCCGGCCCGCAGGGAGTCGATGGTCCGGCGGCCGATGCCGGACTGCGGATCCTCGGCTATCGGGAGCCTCCCGGAGGTGTGGGGGTAGCCGGACCGGCTCCCCGCCCGCGTGGCGCGTTCGCGCAGCGCCGGAACGAGCCGGGGCAGCAGCACCCCGGCGACCAGTCCGACCGCCAGCCCCACGGCCACCGCGACCGTCACCGCCCATTCCACCCGGCGATCGTAGGGTCATTGTTAACCTGGCAACCACCACAAATAGGATGAATCACCTTCGCTTCCGGCAAAGTTCACTCCCGCGTCCGGCGTCGTTCACCGAGGTTCACCTCGGGTCTCCCCACCCGACCTACCGTGGGCGGCGTACCTGCTCCCGGCCGGTCCGGGGGCGGCGCACCTGCTCCCGCCGGCCCGGGCCGGCGACCAGCGACCCTCGCATGCGCCACGGAGCCGGCGACCGTTGCGCCGGCCCCGGGCGGGGCGACCGACAACCAGCGACCACAGGACGTGACAATGCGCGACGAGTTCCGGGCTGACCTCCAGATCGTCAGCCAACTGCTGGTGGACATGGCGGAAGGGGTCCGGGCCGCGATGCGGCAGGCCACCCACGCCCTGCTCACCGCGGACCGCCGGGCGGCCGAGACGGTGATCGAGCGGGACGCCGAGATCGACGAGCTCTACCGGCACGTCGAGGAGCGGGTCTGCGACCTGCTCGCCCGGCAGGCCCCCGTCGCCTCCGACCTGCGCGCGATGATCACCGCGCTGCACGTCGCGGCCGACCTGGAGCGGATGGGCGACCTGGCCGACCACGTCGCCAAGACCGCCCTGCGCCGGCACCCCTCGCCGGCCGTTCCGGCGGAGCTGCGGCCGACCTTCACCGACATGGCCGCCATCGCCGACCGGATGGCCATCAAGATCGGCTCGGTGCTCGCCAAGCCCGACGCCGACCTCGCCGCCGAACTCGACGGCGACGACGACGCCATGGACGACCTGCACCGCAGCCTGTTCGGGCTGTTGCTCGGTGAGGACTGGCCGTACGGGGTGGAGACCGCCATCGACGCCACCCTGCTCGGCCGCTTCTACGAGCGCTTCGCCGACCACGCCGTCAACGCCGGCGAACACGTGGTCTACCTGATCACCGGCCAGACCACCCCCACAGCGGGCTGAGCGCACGGAAAGGGCCCCTTCCCACGCGCGTCGCGCCGGGAAGGGGCCCTTTCCGTGGCTACGTCAGCGGCCCTGGTTGGCCACCGCGGCGGCGGCTGCCTTGGCGGCGGTCGGGTCCAGGTACGTGCCGCCCAGGGTGAGCGGGCGCAGCTGCGGGTCCAGGTCGTAGCGCAGCGGGATGCCGGTGGGGATGTTCAGCTTGGCGATCGCCTCGTCGGAGATCTGGTCCAGGTGCTTCACCAGGGCGCGCAACGAGTTGCCGTGCGCGGCCACCAGCACCGTACGGCCGGCCAGGATGTCCGGCACTATCGAGTCGTACCAGTACGGCAGCATCCGCTCGACGACGTCCTTGAGACATTCGGTACGCGGCATCAGCTCGCCCGGCAGCAGCGCGTAACGCGGGTCGCCGACCTGCGAGAACTCGTCGTCGTCCGCGATCGGCGGCGGCGGGGTGTCGTACGAACGGCGCCAGAGCATGAACTGCTCCTCGCCGTACTCCTCCAGGGTCTGCTTCTTGTTCTTGCCCTGGAGGGCGCCGTAGTGCCGCTCGTTGAGCCGCCACGACCGGCGCACGGCGATCCAGTGCCGGTCGGCGGCGTTGAGCGCCAGCTCGGCGGTGCGGATCGCGCGGCGCATCACGCTGGTGTGCACCACGTCCGGCAGCAGGTCGTGCTCGCGCAGCAGTTCGCCGCCGCGGCGCGCCTCGGTCTCGCCCTTCTCGGTCAGGTCGACGTCGACCCAGCCGGTGAAGAGGTTCTTGGCGTTCCAGTCGCTCTCGCCGTGCCGCAGCAGGACCAGCGTCCCGACGGTGGGCCCCTCGCTAGCAGTCATGCCGATCATCCTGCCGCACGCCGCCGGGCGACGCGCGGGCGGTGGTCGTGACGACCACCACGTGGAAAATGCGCTGCCCGGAGATCCGGCCTGACACTAGGTTGTAAGGTGCAACAATCAAGACGGTCATTACGGGCGGGGACGCCGACGTGCGGACGATGCGGGGTTGGTTCCGGGACACCACCGGCGGCCTGCCAGTCAGCTTCTGGTACCTGTGGGCCGGCACCCTGATCAACCGGCTCGGCTCGTTCGTCCTGGTCTTCCTGGCCATCTACCTGACCCAGGAGCGCGGCTTCTCCGCGTCGCAGGCGGGGCTGGTGCTCGGCCTGTGGGGCGTCGGCGGCGCGCTCGGCACCACCGCCGGCGGCACGCTGAGCGACCGCTGGGGCCGCCGGCCCACCCTGCTCACCGCGCATCTCGGCGCGGCCGCCATGATGCTCGCCCTCGGCTTCGCCCGGGAACTGTGGGCCGTGGCGCTCGGCGCCCTACTGCTCGGCATGTTCGCCGAGGCGGCCCGACCCGCGTTCGGCGCGATGGTGATCGACGTGGTGCCGGAGAAGGACCGGCTGCGCGCCTTCTCGCTGAACTACTGGGCGATCAACCTCGGCTTCGCCAGCGCGGCGATCCTCGCCGGCCTCGCCGCCGAGGCCGGCTTCCTGCTGCTCTTCGTGGTCGACGCGACCACCACCGTGATCACCGCACTGGTCATCTTCCTCAAGGTCGGCGAGACCCGGCGGGCCCCCGCCGTCGGGGGCGGCCACCGGGGCGCCGGCGCCCCGGTCGGGGCGTTGCGCACCATCCTGCGCGACCGGGTCTTCCTCGGCTTCGTGACGCTCAACCTGTTCGCCGCGCTGGTCTTCCTCCAGCACATCTCGATGCTGCCGATCGCCATGGGCGACTCCGGGCTCAGCCCCACCACCTACGGCTCGGTCATCGCGCTCAACGGGGTGCTGATCGTGGTCGGCCAACTCTTCGTACCCCGGCTGATCAGGGGCCGGAGCCGGTCACACGTGCTCGCCCTGGCCTCGGTGGTGATGGGCGTCGGGTTCGGGCTCACCGCCTTCGCCGACACCGCCTGGTTCTACGGCCTGACCGTGCTGGTCTGGACCGTCGGCGAGATGCTCAACTCGCCGTCCAACGCCACCCTGATCGCCGAACTCTCCCCCGCCGAGCTGCGCGGCCGCTACCAGGGCGTCTTCTCGCTCTCCTGGCAGGGGGCCGCCGCGGTCGCGCCGGTCCTCGGCGGCCTGGTCCGGGAGCAGGCCGGCAACGCCCAGCTCTGGTTCGGCTGCGCCGCCATCGGCGGGCTGATGGCGCTCGCCCACCTGATCTCCGGCCCGGCCCGGGAGCGGCGGGCCACGCTGTTGCGGGCCACCACCGGTCCCGTCGTGCCGGTGGTGGCGATCCGCCCGCCCGCCCCGCAGGCCGCCGAGGCGGCGGCGACAGCCCCCGCCGAGCAGGCGGCGACGGCCCCCGCCGAGCCGGTCGGTCCGGCAGGGGGCGACGGCCTGCCGGACAAGGGCCCGCGACGGCCGGTCGACCCGGCACAGGGCGACGGCCTGCCGGACAGGGGCCCTGGGCGGCCGGTCGACCCGGCACAGGGCGACGGCCTGCCGGACAGGGGCCCTGGGCGGGCGCCGGAGCCGACGGGAGCGCGGTGACCAGCGACACGCTGGCGCGGCAGCCCTCGGGTTCCTACGGTCGAGGACGCTTCGGTTAGGAAACAGAACTGTCAGGAGGACGGGTGCGGGCCCTGCGCCGCTGGCTGGACGACACCGCAGGCGGGCTGCCCGCCACCTTCTGGTACCTCTGGGCCGGCCTGCTGATCAACCGGCCGGCGCGTTCGCGATGCTCTTCCTGTCGCTCTATTTGACCGCGGCGCGGGGAGCGAGCGAGGCGCTCGCCGGGACGGTCGTCGGGGCGTACGGGCTGGGCGGGGCGGGCGGCGTGCTGCTCGGCGGGGTGCTGGCCGACCGGTGGGGGCGGCGGTCCACCCTGCTCGCCGCCCACCTGGCCACCGCCGGACTGATGGTCGGGCTGGCCTTCAGCCGGCACCTGGTGATGATCGCGGCGCTCGCCGCCCTGGTCGGGGTGGCCCACTCGATGCCCAGCCCCGCCTTCGTGGCGGCGATCGTCGACGTGGTGCCCGAGCGGCGGCGCTCCCGCGCCTTCAACCTCCAGTTCTGGGCGTTCAACCTGGGCATGGCCGTCGCCTCGCTGCTGGCCGGCCTGCTCGCCGAGGCGAGCTTCGTCGCGCTCTTCCTGGTCGACGCCGCCGCCACCGCGCTCGCGGCGGCGGTCATCGCCTGGAAGGTCCCGGAGACACTCCCCCGCCGCGCCGCCAAGGCTCCCCCGATCTTGGACACTTCCCGCTCCGAGCGGACGGAAAGTGTCCAAGATCCTCGGCTGGCACCGGTCCACGACAGCGGAGCGGTGACGCGGCGGGCGGGGCGAGGGCAGCGCATGGGGCGGGAGCGGCAGCCGGGGTTGCACACGGCGCTGACCGACCGCACCTTCCTCACCTTCGTGGGCCTGACCTTCGTGTTGGCCGTGCTGACCATGCAGACGTCGACGATCATGCCCCTGGCGATGCGGTCGGACGGCCTGCGCCCGTCGGCGTACGGCACGGTGGTGGCGCTCGGCGGAGTCCTGATCGTGCTCGGGCAGCTCTTCGTGCCGCGGCTGATCGAACGGCACCGCAAGGACCGCGTCCTGGCCGTCTCCACCGCGCTGCTGGCGCTCGGCTTCGCCACCCTCGCGTTCGCCGACGACGTGGCGGTCTACCTGGCCGCGGCGGTGGTCTGGACGGTCGGCCAGATGCTCGCCGCGCCGCCCAACGCGCAGATCAACGCCGACCTCGCCCCGCTCGAGCTGCGGGCCCGCTACCAGTCGGTGTTCTACCTGGCCTTCCCGGCGGCGTCGTTCGTGGCGCCCACCCTGGGCGGGGTCAGCCTCCAGTACCTCGGGGACCGGCACTGGCTCATCGTCGGCGGGCTCGGGCTGCTGGCCGCCGGCTGCCATCTGCTCGCCGGCCCACCCCGCGAACGCCGCGTAGCCGCCCTCCGCCAGCTCTCCACGCCCCTTCCCCCATCCCCGACCTCCACCGTGTCCTCGGTGCGGTGATCATCAGGTTGGCGGTGCCCTTGGGAGATCGACATCGCCGCCGACATCATGATCAACGCCGGCGGCGTGCGGGGAGGGGTGGCAGGGGGTGGGACAGCAGAACGCCCACCGCGACTCGTGATCGCGATGGGCGTTCGCACCGTATGACCGGCGGCGGCGGGCGAAGCCCACCCCCGTAGGCGTCGCCCGCTCGCGCCGCCGGTCCAAACAGGTGGCCACCGTCCCCCAACGGTGTTGTTCCACCCGTCCCCTGCGCCTCACTCGGTGCACGGATCTGATCGATCCACCGCTCCCCCGAACGGTTCCAAGCGTGGCGCGGTGCAATAAAGTTAGTTCGCCCGGGATTACGAAGACAACCTGGAGGGGCTGTCTCGCCGGTCACAGCTCCGGTGTCCCACCGGGAGTACCGTCACTTCGGGCCTCGGTGGTGGCCAACAGCGCTTACCCGTCGCCCATTCCCCCAAACACGTCAGGCGTCCTCACGATCGGGCGACTCCGTACGGAAGAAGTTGCTCGGCCGGCCGTCACGTAGCTGCTCCTGGTAGATCAGGTTCAGCTTCCGCTCGTCGAAGGTCCGGAACCACTCGTCCCAGGTGATCTCACGTACCCGGCTGCTCTCGCGGTAACCGGGCATGTTGAAGGTGAGCACGCCGACCCGCCCCTCCCGCTCGGTCCCCGCGATCGTCGCCGGTGCGGCGCCGCGCTCCTGCGCCCAGTTGCGGATCACGTCGTGGTTGGTGGTCACCAGGCTTCGGCCGGGGCGCTCCGGCCGGTCGGCGGTGGACGAGATGAGCTGCGAGGAGCGCACCGACCGCGAGGTGCTCCGCCCGGTCCGGACACCGGTCGCCGTACCGCCGCGCGTCGTGCCCGCCCGCGACGACGCCGACGCGGACGCGCGGGCCGCCGTGGACTTCCGGGCCGCCGACGTGGTCTTCTTCGCCGGGGCCGCCTTCGCGGCGGCCTTCCTGGCCGGAGCCCGCTTCGCCGACGGAGCCGTCTTCCTCGCCGCCGTCTTCTTCGCCGCCGGAGCCCTCTTCGCCGCAGCCGTCTTCTTCGCCGCCGGGGCCGTCTTCTTCGCCGCAGGTGCCTTCTTCGCCGCCGGGGCCGTCTTCTTCGCCGCAGGTGCCTTCTTCGCCGCCGGGGCCGTCTTCTTCGCCGCTGCCTTCTTCGCAGCCGCCTTCTTCGCCGGAGCGGCCTTGTTCGCCGCCCGGCCCGACGCCGACTTCTTCGTGGCGGCGGCCCGTCCGGCGGACGCCCGCGTCCCCGTCGCCCGACCGGCGGGCCCGGTGCTGCGACGCGCGGCACCGCCCGAGGGGCGCTCCGCCCGCAGGGTCTTCGCCAGCGTCTTCACCAGTTCCGGCTTGCGCAGGGCGGAGATGCCGGAGACCCCGCGCTTGCGCAGTTGCCCCCGGATCTCGTCCACCTTCATCCCGGAGATCTCGGATTCGGAGATCGACGGGGTGTTCGGGGTCTGGTTGCCCGGCTGCCGTTTCGTCCTGGTCGCAGTCCCGCCGCGACCTGAGCTGTTCCGCTGAGCCATGGGACGCTCACGCTCCTCGACAGTTGGTCCTCGGCGCGCGGCGGGTCCCAGTGCCGCACCGCGCGGTGCGGCATACCCGTCAGGACCGGTCCGAACCTCCGACCGGGGCACCCGTGGTCCAGGCCCGGGCGATGAGCGCGGCCAGGACCATCCCGGCGAGCACGACCCGAGGCGGTCGCCGGCGACACTCCCGGTCGGCCCGGCGGCACCGGTACGGCCCGACGGCCTCCGACTGCCCGACGGTACCCAGGCTGCCCGACGGCATCCAACTGCCGACGGCACCGGGCTGCCCGGCAGCGCCCGACTGCCGACGACGTCCGAAAGCCCGACGGCGCCCGACTGCCCGACGGCGCTCCACTACCCGTCCGCGCCCGACTGCCCGACGGCGCTCCACTACCCGGCCGCGCCCGACTGCCGACGGCATCGGAAAGCCCGACGGCGCTCGACTACCCAGCAGCGCCCGACTGCCCGGCTGCCCGGCAGCGCCCGACTACCCGGCAGCGCCCGGCTGCCCGGCCGTGCCCGACTGCCCGGCCGTGCCCGGGGACGGCTCGAAGAGGTGGGCGAACGCCGCGAGGTTGGCGGTGGACTCGCCCCGCTTGACCCGCCACTCCCACTCCCGCCGGATCGAGCTGCCGAAGCCGATCTCCAGCATCGTGTCGAAGGACTCGTCGGCGTACGTCAGCACCGCGCCCAGGAGCCGGTCCAGCTCGTCGGCGTCGATCCCGGCCGGGTTGACGCGACCGGTCAGGTAGACGTCGCCGACCGCGTCGACGGAGAACGACACGCCGTACATGCGGGCGTTGCGCTGCAACAGCCAGGCCCACAGCTCCTCGCGCCGCTCGTCCGGCTGGCGCATCACGAACGCCTCGATCCGCAGCGCGTGCTCGCCGAGGATGAGGTTGCAGACCGTCTTCAGCTTGTGGGTGCCCGGCAGCGTGACCGCGTACGAGCCCGGGCCGGTCGACTCCCAGGCCAGCTCCCGTTCGTCGCAGACCGACTCGATCAGGGCCGCAAGATCACTCTTCCCGCTCATCGGATCCACTCTACGGCCGGCACCGCCCCGGCACCGGACGACGACGGTCGGCACGACAGCAGCCGGCACGACAGCAACCGGCACCAGGCAACGACGGCCGGCGACAACGGCCAACGCGACAACGGCGGGCACCAGGCAACAGCGGCGGGCACCAGGCGACAGCGGCCGGCGACGACGGCCGGCACGAGAGCGGCCCGAACCAGGCGACGACGGCTAGCACGAGAGCGGCTGCCCAGGCGACGACGGCCGGCACCAGGCAATGGGGGTCGGCGCGCGACCGCGGGCCGGCAGGCAGGCGCGCGAGCGGTCACCAGGAGCAGGACATCGCCGGGCCGCAGGCCAGCTCGGAGGCGAGCCGGGCCCGGTGCGCGGCGATCGCCTCGCCGTAGACGGTGAGCAGCCCGGAGGCGGTGCGGTGCCAGGAGAAGTTGCGGGCGTGCCGCGCGGCGCCCCGGGCCAGCTCGGCGCGGTGGGGCCGGTCCGGCAGCAGGCGGCCCAGCGTACGGGCCCAGTCGGCCGGGTCGTGGCCGTCGATCAGCACGCCGCTGACCTGGTCCCGCACGGCGGTCACGAGGCCGCCGACGGCGGCGGCCACCACCGGCGTACCGCAGGCCTGTGCCTCCAGCGCGACCAGGCCGAAGGACTCGTTGTACGACGGCACCGCGACCAGGTCGGCGGCCCGGTACAGGGCGGGCAGGTCGTCACCGGTCTGCGGGGGCAGGAAACACACCCGGTCGGCGACGCCGAGCGTGCCGGCCAGCTCCATCAGGGCGGTCGGCCGGTCCAGCCCGCTGCCGCTGGGGCCCCCGCAGATCACCACGGTCACCTCGTCGGCGAGGACCGGGTCGCGCTCGCGCAGCGCGGCCACCGCGCGGATGAGCACGTCCGGGGCCTTCAGCGGCTGGATGCGGCCGACGAAGGCCACCACGTAGCCGGTGGCGGGCAGCCCGAGCCGGCGGCGGGCCTCGACGGTGACGCGGTCGCGGTTGCCCGGGGCCGGGCGGAACCGGTCCAGGTCCACGCCGGGCTCGACCACGGCGACGCGGGCCGGATCGGCGTCGTACCGGTCGATGAGGTCACGGGCCTCGACCGTCGTGTTGGCGACCAGCCGGTCGGCCTCGCTGACCACCTGTTCCTCGCCGATGACGCGGGCCTTCGGTTCGGGCCGGTCCCCGGCGGCGAGCTGGGCGTTCTTGACCTTCGCCAGCGTGTGCGCGGTGTGTACCAGCGGCACCCCCCAGCGCTCCTTGGCCAGCCAGCCGACCTGGCCGGAGAGCCAGTAGTGGGAGTGGATCAGGTCGTAGTGGCCCGGGGGCCGGGACGCCTCGGTGCGGAGCACGCCGGCGGTGAAGGCGCAGAGCTGCCCCGGCAGCTCCTCCTTGGTGAGCCCTTCGAGGGGGCCGGAGGTGACGTGCCGGACGTGCACGCCGGGCGCCGTCTCGACCACCGGGGGCAGGTCGCCGGAGGTGGCCCGGGTGAAGATCTCCACCTCGACGTCCGCCTCGGCCAGCCGCCGGGCGACCTCCAGGATGTAGACGTTCATGCCGCCGGCGTCGCCGGTGCCCGGCTGGTGCAGGGGGGAGGTGTGCACCGAGAGCGTCGCGATCCGTCGGGGGCGGGGCCACGGGCGCGCACCGCGCTGACGACCCACACCGGTGTGCAACTCCGCCACGTCCGCTCCCCTTTGTCACGGTTTATGCCGTCCGCACGCCCGGCGCCCTTCGGACAACGTCCCCGGCCGATGTCATCTTCCCCATCGGGCACCCGAAATGCGCCGGGGCGGCGCCCGGGCGTGACGGACCTCATCACCACGCCGCCGGCACCCGCCCCGGTGGCCCGGGGGAGAATGGCCGGATGACCTCTGTCGCCGTCGTCACCGGAGCTTCCAGCGGAATCGGGGCGGCCACCGCCCGCCGGCTCGCCGCCGAGGGGTTCCACGTCCTCGCCGCCGCGCGGCGTACCGACCGGTTGGCCGCCCTGGTGGCCGAGATCGAGGCCGCGGGGGGCGCGGCCACCGCCGTGGCCTGCGACGTCACCTCCGACGAGTCGGTGGCCGGCCTGGCCGGTGCGGCGGCGGCCCTGGGCCCGGTCACCCTCCTGGTCAACAACGCCGGCGGCGCGCGCGGCCTGGACCCGGTCGAGTCCGGGTCGGTCGGCGACTGGCAGTGGATGTACGACGTCAACGTGCTCGGCACGCTGCGCGTCACCCAGGCGCTGCTGCCCGCCCTGGAGGCGTCCGGGGCCGGCACCATCGTGGTCGTCTCCTCGACCGCCGGCTTCACGGTGTACGAGGGCGGGGGCGGCTACGCCGCGGCGAAGCACGCGCAGACGGCGATCGCCGGCACGCTGCGGCTGGAACTCTGCGGTCGACCCGTGCGCGTGATCGAGATCGACCCGGGCATGGTCCGCACCGACGAGTTCGGGCTGGTCCGCTTCGCGGGGGACGCCGAGCGGGCGGCGGCGGTCTACGCCGGGGTCGCCGAGCCGCTGGTCGCCGAGGACGTCGCCGACTGCGTCGCCTGGTGCGCGACGCGCCCGCAGCACGTCAACGTGGACCGCCTCGTCGTACGGCCGCTGGCCCAGGCCGCCCAGCACAAGGTGCACCGGGTCGGCTGAGCCGGCCCCAACGGTCGCGGACGATGGCGGGCACGGCGCGGCACCGGCCGCTGGGCGTGGTGACCCGGGGGACGACGAACCCGAACCGGCTCCGCCGGGTGGACAACTGGATCGTCGAGACCTGCGGGGAGGCGCTGCGCGAGGCGGCCGACCCGCTGGTGGTGGACCTCGGCTACGGCGCCAGCCCGGTGACCGCCGTCGAACTGCGCGCCCGGCTCGCCACCGCGGTCCGCCCCGACGTGCGGGTCGTCGGGCTGGAGATCGATCCGGTACGCGTCGCCGCCGCCCAGCCGTCCGCCGACCCGCCCCGGCTCACCTTCGCCCGGGGCGGGTTCGAGCTGGCCGGGCTGCGGCCCGCCCTGGTCCGCGCGTTCAACGTCCTGCGCCAGTACGACGAGCGCGAGGTCACCGACGCCTGGCGCACCATGACCGCCGGGCTGGCCCCGGGCGGGCTGCTGGTCGAGGGCACCTGCGACGAGTTGGGGCGGCTCGGCGGCTGGCTGCTGATCGACGCCGACGGCCCCCGTACGCTCACCCTCGCCGCGAAGCTCACCACCCTGGACACCCCGGCGGAGCTGGCCGAGCGGCTGCCCAAGGCGCTGATCCACCGCAACGTCCCCGGCGAGCGGATCCACGACCTAATCCGGGCGCTCGACGACGCCTGGCACGCCGCCGCCGGCTACGCCCCGTACGGCCCGCGCCAACGCTGGCTGCGCGCGGTCGCCGCGGTGCGTGCGGCAGGTTGGCCGGTCCTGGACGGCCCCCGCCGCTGGCGCCACGGCGAACTCACCCTCCCCTGGCCCGAGATCGCCCCCACCTGACGGCTGCCCGGCGGCGGGTCAGATGGTGCAGTTGACGAGGACCGGTTCGGGGTGCAGGGTCACGCCGAAGCGGTCGTGGACGCCGTCGCGGATCTCCCGGGCCAGCTCGACCAGGGACGCGGTGCTGGCGGTGCCGCTGCGGTTGGTCAGGGCGAGGGTGTGCTTGCTGGAGATGGCGACGCCCTCGGGCCCCGGGTGGCCCTTGCCGAAGCCGGCCCGGTCGATCAGCCAGGCGGCGCTGACCTTGACCATGTCCCCGGGGCAGGGCCAGGACGGCGGCTCGCCGAGGTCGGCGGCGCGCTCGCGCAGCAGCTCGTACGCGGCGGCGTCGAGCACGGGGTTGGTGAAGAACGAGCCGACGGAGCGGGTGTCCGGGTCGGTCGCGTCGAGCACCATGCCCTTGCCGGCGCGCAGCCGCAGGACCGTGGCCCGGGCGTCGGCCAGCGGCACCCGCTCCCCCACCTGCACCCCGAGCGACCGGGCCAGTTCCGCGTAGCGCACGGGGCCGGACAGCGGCGAGCGGGCGAGCCGGAAGTCGACGGAGAGCACCACCCAGCGGTCGCTGTACTTGAAGATGCTGGACCGGTACGCGAACCCGCAGTCGGCGGCGTCGATCCGCCCGACGGTCCCCTCGACCCGGTCGTGGACTCCGACGCCGACGATGGTCTCGGCGACCTCCTGGCCGTACGCGCCGACGTTCTGGATGGGGGTGGCGCCGGTCGAGCCGGGGATGCCGGAGAGGCACTCCAGGCCGGACCAGCCGTTGGCGACGGTGGTGGCGACCAGCTCGTCCCAGGGCTCGCCGGCCTCGACGCGTACGGTGACGGCGTCGGCGTCCTCGGCGACCACCCGCACGCCCCGGGAGCGCACCAGGACGACGGTGCCGGGGAAGCCCGCGTCCCCGATCACGACGTTGCTGCCCCCGGCGAGGAGCAGGACCTGCTCGTCGCGGCCGGCCGCCTCCCGCACGGCCCGCACGATCGCGTCGGCGTCGGTGCCGGCGACGACACGGCCGGCGGGACCGCCCAGGCGTAGGGTGGTGTATCGCGCCAGGTCGCACGTCGTGGCGGGTTCGGTTCCGGTTGTCGGCTGGGCGTAGACGTCTGACACGCCTTTCACCCTAGGCTGAGGGGTAGCCGTGGCGCCCACTGGTGGCCCGGTCACCCCCGGGAGGATGGCGATGAGCAGACTGCACGCAACGAAGGACTTCTGGTTGGGAGCGCTCCGGGCGGAGGGCCCGGCGTTCGCCGCCGCCGTGGCGGAAGCCCCGCCGGAGACACCGGTGCTGTCCTGTCCCGGCTGGACGGTCGCCGACCTGACCCTGCACCTCACCTCCCTCTACCGCTGGGTGCACTCGGTCGCGGGCACCGGCGCGGCCACCCCGTCGCCCGGCGGGTCCGAGCCGGTCGAGCTGGAGCCGGGCGTCACCCCGCTCCAACTCTGGCAGCAGGCGTACGACCGGCTGATGACCCTCTTCGACGGCCTCGACCCGGAGGCCCCGGCGTGGAACTGGGCGCCGCAGCCGAAGAAGGCGGGCTTCTGGCCGCGCCGGATGGCGCACGAGACCGCGGTGCATCGGTGGGACGCCCAGCTCGCCATCGCGGCGGGCGAGCCGGTCGAGGCGAAGCTCGCCGCCGACGGGGTGAGCGAGATCCTGGACACCTGGCTGCCGGCCGGTCGGCGCCGCACGGCTGGCCAGTGGCGCGGGGTGGTGCAGATCTCCGCGGTCGACGCCGGTCAGGAGTGGTTCCTGCGGCTGCGCGGCGAGGGCGTGGCGCTGCTCGACACGGCCACCATCTTCGACCACGACGACCACCACGCGCGGGCGCAGGTCAGCGGCACCGCGAGCGACCTGCTGCTGGCGCTCTGGGGCCGGGTCGGCCTCGACACGCTTGACGTGGCCGGCGACCGGGCCCTGCTGGAGGGCCTCCGCGTCGGCTGATCCACC
This sequence comes from Micromonospora sp. NPDC049060, assembly GCF_040649055.1. Lineage (NCBI taxonomy): Bacteria > Bacillati > Actinomycetota > Actinomycetes > Micromonosporales > Micromonosporaceae > Micromonospora > Micromonospora sp. NPDC049060. Next base: position 17,767 of record NZ_JBEZEV010000052.1, on the reverse strand, counting down.
GCCGCGCGGAGCCGGGCCCCGAGGGCTCCGCGCAGTCCCACCGCACGTGAGAGCGCAGTCCCACCGCACGTGAGAAGAGAGTGGCCGCCCCGGCACAGGCGGCCACTCTCTTTGCGTCCGATCTCGATCGGCAACCAGCGGAGAGCGCTCTCTTGACACCGGACCGGACCAACCACCACCCTGTCGTGAGAGCGCTCTCTCAGCTCTGCTCCACCACCTGCCTCACCACCTCAGACGACCTGAGAGGGGTCCGACCGATATGGGTGTCTTTCCGCGCCGCCGCCTGGCGGCGGTGGCCCTCGTCGCCGCCACCGCGCTGTTCGCCACCGCCGGCTGCGCCGGCGACGAACCCGCCAAGGACGGCAAGATCACGTTGACCGTGGACGTGTTCAGCCAGTTCGGCTATGAAGAGCTCTACAAGGAGTACATGGCCAGCCACCCGAACGTGAAGATCGTCGAGCGTGGCACCGGCACCAATCTCGACGACTACTCGCCGAAGCTGACCCAGTGGCTCGCCGCCGGCAAGGGCGCGGGCGACGTCGTCGCCATCGAAGAGGGGTTGATGGTCGAGTACAAGGCCAACCCCGACAACTTCGTCAACCTGCTCGACCACGGCGGGGCCGAACTCCAGGGCAACTTCCTGGAGTGGAAGTGGAAGGGCGGGATGACCCAGGACGGCAAGCTGATCGGCCTGGGCACCGACGTCGGCGGCATGGCCATGTGCTACCGCACGGACCTGTTCGCCAAGGCCGGCCTGCCCACCGACCGCGAGGCCGTGTCGAAGCTCTGGCCGACCTGGCAGGACTACGTCAAGGTCGGTGAGCAGTTCAAGGCGAAGAACACCGGCGCCTCGTTCCTGGACGCCGCGACCAACATCTTCAACACGATCGTGCTCCAGACGGCCGGCAACGCGCAGGGCTACCACTACTACGACACCAGCGGAAACCTGGTGGTGGACAGCAACCCGGCGGTCCGGCAGGCCTGGGACACCACCATGGACATCATCGACTCCGGCCTCTCCGGCAAGTACGGCTCCTGGTCCGAGGAGTGGGTGTCCGCCTTCAAGCAGGCCAAGTTCGCCACCATCGCCTGCCCGGCCTGGATGACGGGCGTCATCGAGGGCAACGCCGGCGCCGAGGCCAAGGGCAAGTGGGACATCGCCCGGGTGCCCGGCAACGGCGGCAACTGGGGCGGCTCGTGGCTCGCCGTGCCGACCCAGAGCAAGCACCGCGCCGAGGCGATCGAGCTGGCGAAGTTCCTGACCAGCGCCAAGGGCCAGATCGGGGCGTTCAAGGCCAAGGGCCCGCTGCCCTCCTCGCCGCAGGCGCTGGCCGACCCCGCGATCGTCGACGCCAAGAACGCGTACTTCTCCGACGCCCCCGTCGGGCAGATCTTCGGCGAGGGCGCCAAGACGCTGAAGCCCGTCTACATGGGGCCGAAGAACCAGGCCGTCCGCACCGAGGTCGAGAACGCCGTCCGGACGGTGGAACTGGGTCAGCGCAAGCCCGAACAGGGCTGGACGGACGCGGTCAACAACGCGAAGAAGGCCGCCGCCAAGTAGCCCGAGCCGGAGTGCGGGCGGGAGGGCGCCGGGGGCGCCGGTCCCGCCCGCACCCGGGAAAGGAGTGGTCCGGGCATGACCGTCCAGCTCGACCCGCGCCCGCCGGTCGCACCGGCGCCCCGCACCGGTCGACGCACACCGGCGATGCGGTTCAGCCGCCTCGACACGAAGTACTCGCCCTACCTGTTCATCGCCCCGTTCTTCGTGCTCTTCGGGGTGTTCGGGGCGTACCCGCTGATCTACACGTTCTGGGTCTCCCTGCACGACTGGGACCTGCTCGGCAGCAACCACCCGTTCGTCGGGCTGGAGAACTACAGCCGGCTGCTGGAGGACCCCGACTTCTGGCACTCCGTCGTCAACACCCTCGGCATCTTCGTCATCTCCACCGTCCCGCAGCTGCTGGCCGCGCTCTGGCTGGCCAACCTGCTCAACCGGCAACTGCGGGCCCGGACGACGTTCCGGATGGCGGTGCTGATCCCGAACATCACGTCGACGGCGGCGGTCGCGATCGTCTTCGGGGTGCTCTTCGGCCGCGAGTTCGGCATGGTCAACTGGCTGCTCGACCTGGTCGGGATCGACGCGATCGAGTGGAAGTCGAACCGGTTCGCGTCCTGGGTGGCCATCTCCACGATGGTCGACTGGCGGTGGACCGGCTACAACGCGCTGATCTTCCTGGCCGCGATGCAGGCCATCCCGCGCGACCTCTACGAGTCGGCCGCCATCGACGGGGCCGGCCGGGCCCGCCAGTTCTGGTCGATCACCGTGCCGCTGCTCAAGCCGACGATCATCTTCACCGTCATCATCTCCACCATCGGCGGGCTCCAGCTCTTCACCGAGCCCCGGCTGTTCCACTCCGGAACCAACCCGATCCGGGGCGGCACGCTACGGGAGTCGCAGACCGTGACCATGTACATGTTCGAGAACGCCTTCGCGCCCCACTACAACTTCGGCTACGGCTCGGCGGTGGCGTGGCTGCTCTTCGCCCTGATCGCGGTCGTCGCGGCGATCAACGTGCTGCTCCTGCGCCGGCTCGGCGACGCGAAGCCCCCGAAGGATCACGCGAAGTCGAAGGAGGGAGCGCGATGAGCCGCCTCTGGGCCGCCAGCCGGCTCACCTACGCCGCGCTGATCGCCGCCGGGGTCCTGTCGATCTTCCCGATCTACTGGATGTTCGTGGTGGCGAGCCGCTCCAACGACGCGATGGGCCAACTGCCACCACCGGTCACCCCCGGCGGCAACTTCGGCGCGAACGTGTCCCGGCTGCTGAACAACACCGACGCGTACTTCGTCGCCGGCCTGGTCAACTCGGCGATCGTGGCGGTCACGGTCACCGTCTCGGTGGTCTTCTTCTCCACGCTGGCCGGGTTCGCCTTCGCCAAGCTGCGGTTCCGGGGTCGCAACGCGCTGCTCATGGTGATCATCGCGACGATGATGGTGCCCACCCAGCTCGGCGTCATCCCGCTCTACCTGCTGATGACGAAGCTCAACTGGAACGACCGGCTGCCGGCGGTGATCGTACCGGCCCTGGTCACCGGCTTCGGGGTGTTCATGATGCGGCAGTACGCGGGCCAGGCGGTCAGCAACGAGCTGATCGAGGCGGCCCGGGTGGACGGCTGCAACACCGCGCGGATCTACTGGAACGTCGTGCTGCCGGCACTGCGCCCGGCCGCCGCCGTGCTGGGTCTGCTCACGTTCATGACCACCTGGAACGACTTCCTGTGGCCGTACGCTGTCCTCAACGACCCGGAGAATCCCACCGTGCAGCTCGCCCTGCGCACGCTGTCCGACGGGTACTACACGGACATGTCCCAGGTGTTCACGGGAACGGCCATCGCCACCCTCCCGCTGTTGCTGGTCTTCGTCCTGTTCGGCCGCCAGATCATCGGCGGCATCATGGAAGGTGCGGTCAAGGCGTGAGCACTCTGCGATTCCCCGACAACTTCGTCTGGGGGGCGGCCACCGCCGCGTACCAGATCGAGGGCGCGGCCACCGACGACGGTCGCGGCCCGTCGATCTGGGACACCTTCAGCCGTACGCCGGGCAAGGTCCACCACGGCCACACCGGCGACGTCGCCTGCGACCACTACCACCGGTACGCCGACGACGTGGCGCTGATGGCGGAGCTGGGGCTGAAGGCGTACCGCTTCTCGGTGGCCTGGCCCCGCATCCAGCCGGACGGCACCGGCCCGGTCAACCCGCGCGGCCTGGACTTCTACGACCGGCTGACCGACACGCTGCTGGCCCGGGGCATCGACCCGATCGTCACCCTCTACCACTGGGACCTCCCCCAGGCCCTCCAGGACCGGGGCGGCTGGACCAACCGCGAGACCGCCGAGCACTTCGCCACGTACGCCACGGCGGTGCACACCCGGCTCGGCGACCGGATCCGCACCTGGACGACCCTCAACGAGCCGTGGTGCTCGGCCTACCTCGGCTACGGCAACGGGGTGCACGCCCCCGGCGAGCAGGACGCGGGCGCGGCCTTCACCGCCGTACACCATCTGCTGCTCGGGCACGGCCTGGCGGCCCGGGCGCTGCGCGCGGCCGGCGCGCAGACCGTCGGGATCACGGTCAACCCGGCCGACGTACGCGCAGCCGACCCGGACAGCACCGCGGACGCGGCGGCGGTCCGCCTCGTCGACGGCCTGCACAACCGGATCTTCCTCGACCCGCTGCTGCGTGCGGCCTACCCCGACGACGTGCTGGAGCACGTGGCCCGCATCGTCGAGCCGACGTTCATCCGCGACGGCGACGAGAAGCTGATCGCCGCCCCGATCGACCTGCTCGGCGTCAACTACTACGCCCCCACCTACGTCGCCGGCCGGCCGGACGGCGGGGGCGGCAGCGCCTACCCGGGCACCGAGGGCGCGGTGGAGTTCCTCCCGCCGACCGGGCCGCTGACCGACATGGGGTGGATGATCGAACCGGCCGGGCTGACCCGGCTGCTGGAACGCATCGCCACGGACTACCCCGGCGTGCCGCTGATGGTCACCGAGAACGGCGCGGCGTTCCCCGACAAGGCCGACGCCGACGGTGCCGGGCAGGTGATGGACGCGGACCGCATCGCCTACCTCGACGGGCACCTGCGCGCCGTGCACGAAGCGATCTCCCGGGGCGTGGACCTCCGGGGCTATCTCGTATGGTCGTTACTGGACAACTTCGAGTGGGCCGAGGGCTACCGTCGACGGTTCGGGATCATCCACGTCGACTACCTGACCCAGCGCCGCACACCGAAGTCCAGCGCCCGGTGGTACCAGGAGGTGATCTCCCGGAACGGGCTGTGACGAGGCGGTGGTAACGGGGATGACGACGGCGCAGCGGCCGACGCTGGAGGCGGTGGCCCGGCGGGCGGGGGTCTCACGGGCGACCGTGTCCCGGGTGGTGAACGGCTCCACCACGGTCGCCGAGCCCATCCGGGACGCGGTCCGCCGGGCGGTGGCCGAGCTGGGGTACGTGCCGAACCTGGCCGCCCGCAGCCTGGTCACCCAGCGGACCGACTCCATCGCCCTGGTGATGCCGGAGGCCGCCACCCGGGTCTTCTCCGACGACCAGGTCTTCCCCGGCATCATCCGGGGCGCGGCGCAGGAGTTGGAGGCGGCCGACAAGCAGCTCGTGCTGATGTTGGCCGGCTCCCCCGCCGGGCACGACCGGGTCGAGCGCTACACGACCGGCCGGCACGTCGACGGGGTGCTCTTCGCCTCCCTGCACGGCGAGGACCCGCTGCCCGGCCGGCTCGCCCGGCTGGGCATTCCCGTCGTGTGCAGCGGCCGGCCGCTCGACGGCGGCGACGTGCCCTACGTCGACGTCGACCACGTCGGCGGGGTGGCCACGGCGATCCGGCATCTGCTGGACACCGGGCGCCGACGCATCGCCACCATCGCCGGCCCACAGGACATGGTGGGCGGCATCGAGCGCCTCGTCGGCTACCGGAACACGATCGCCGAGGCCGGGCTGCCGGAGCTGGTGGCGACCGGCGACTTCACCCGCGAGTCCGGGGCGACGGCGATGCGGCAGCTCCTCGCCGAGCACCCCGACCTGGACGCGGTCTTCGCCGCCTCCGACCTGATGGCGCACGCAGCCCTGCGTACGCTGCGCGAGGCGGGGCGGCGGGTGCCGGACGACGTGGCGGTGATCGGCTTCGACGACATCGAGACGGCCGCGTACACCGACCCGCCGCTGACCACCGTCCGCCAGCCGATCGTGCAGCTGGGCCGGCAGATGACCCGGCTGCTGCTGCGGCTGGCCGCCGGCGAGGCGATCGAACCCCTGGTGCTCCCCACCGAACTGATCGTCCGCGAGTCGGCCTAAGGTGTAAGGAAGGGCCCCTTCCTAACGCCTCCCGACGGGTGCCGGAGTTAATCCGTGGAGGCGCGGTGCGGGCGCCGGTAGCGTCGCGCGCGTGACCGTGAACCTGATCCGCGTGCCCGCCCTCTCCGACGCCGCCGAGTACGCGTACGCGGCCACGGTCGAGCCACCGGCCCGGCTCGTTTACACCGCCGGCGCCTGCCCGCTCGACGCCGACGGCCGGACGGTCTCGCCCGGCGACCCCGTCGGCCAGGCCCGGCAGGTGATGGCCAACCTGGAGACCGCCCTCGCGGCGGCCGGCGCCCGGCTCACCGACGTCGTCAAGACCACCGTGTACGTGGCGTCGTCCCGCCAGGAGGACCTGGTGGCCGCGTGGGAGGTGGTCCGCGACGCGTTCGGCGATTACGACCCGCCCAGCACCCTGCTCGGGGTGGCCGTGCTGGGCTACTCCGACCAGCTCGTCGAGGTCGAGGCCGTCGCCGCCGTACGCGGGGAGGTCTGACATGCGGATCCGGACCGCCCGCCCCGACGACGCGCCCGCCGTGGTGGCGCTGCGCGCGCTCGTGTACCCCTACCTGGTGCGCGGCGTCGAGTCGACCCGGAAGATGATCGCCCAGCCCCCGCCCGGCGAGCAGTGGACCGCGTACGTGGTCGAGGTGGACGACACGGTGGTCGGCTGGGTGTCGGCGTACCGCAACGACCAGACCTCCGAGCGCGACGTCGGGGAGGTCGCCATCCTGCACGTGCACCCGGAGCACCGGGGCCGGGGCGCCGGCACCGCGCTGCTGGCCGCCGCGCTGGAGCACCTGCGCGACATCGGGGTGCGCCGGGTGCGTACCTGGGCGCTGCCGGAGTCGCTGCCGTTCGCCCGCCGGCACGGGTTCACGCCGAGCCGGGAGCTGCGCTACTCGGCGCTCGACCTGCGGCCGGCCCCGCCGATGCCGGGGCCACCGCCGGGCGTACGTCTGCTCCCGCTGACCGACGTCGAGCCGCGCCGGGTCTACCTGGTCAACCTGGCGGCGGCGGCCGACGAGCCGGGGGACGTGCCCGTCGACTCGATGAGCTACGAGACCTGGCGCTCCGAGGTCTGGGACAACCTGGGCCTGGACCGCGCGGCAAGCATGGTGGCGGAGTCCGGCGGCGAGCTGGTGGCCCTCAGCCTCGTCAAGCGCGACGGCGACCGGATGTGGTCGGACTACACCGGCACGCTGCCGACGCACCGGGGGCGAGGGCTGGCCCGCCTGGTCAAGACGGCGGCGCTGCACCGGGCCGCTGCCGGCGGGGTACGCACCGCCTACACCTCGAACGACGAGGCGAACGCGCCGATGCTGGCGATCAACGTCGGGCTCGGCTACCGCCCGGTCGGTTCGAGCTGGTCCTGCCTGCGCGAGCTCGCCTGACGGTTCGGGGTCAGCCGGCGGCCCGCCCCGAGGTCCAGGGTCAGCCGGCGGCCCGCACCCGCTGGGCGACCGCCAGGGTCTCGGCGCCGAAGAGCACCAGCCGGGCCTCGGTGACGTGCGCCGGGGTGGCCGAGCTGAGCACCGACAGGGCCTGCCGGACGGCGTCCTCGACCGGCCAGCCGTAGACGCCGGCCGAGATCAGCGGAAACGCCACGCTCGTCGCGCCCAGCTCGTCGGCGACCCGCAGGCTGTTCGCGTAGCAGTCGTGCAGCAGCGGCGAGCGGTCCTCGTCGGTCGACCAGACCGGCCCGACCGTGTGCACGACCCAGCGGGCCGGCAGGTCGCCCGCGGTGGTGGCCACCGCCTGGCCGGTCGGCAGGCCGCGGCCGTACCGGGAGGCGCGCAGCGCCCGGCACTCGTCGAGGATGGCCGGCCCGCCCCGCCGGTGGATGGCGCCGTCCACTCCCCCGCCGCCGAGCAGCGACGAGTTGGCGGCGTTGACGATCACGTCCACCCGCTGCGTCGTGATGTCGCCCCCGACCAGGGTTATCTCCACGTCAGCCCTCCGTGACGGACTGGCCGAGCGAGCGGCGGGCCAGCAGGGTCGCCCCGGCGACGGCAGCCGGCATGACGAGCACCGCGCCGAGCGGGATCAGGAAGCAGACGAAGACCGCCACGCCGAAGCCGAGCGTGGTCGGCCGGTCCGCCTTGAGGTGCGCCCGCCGCTCCGGCAGCCGCATCCCGCGCCGGTAGAAGGGGGCGCCGACCAGTTCCACGGCGAGCAGCCAGCCCCCGACCGCCGCGCCGATCACCGGCACCACGGTCTGGCCGACCACCGGGATGAAGCCGGCGGCGAAGAGCGGGATGCCGAAGAGGATCGACAAGCCCACCAGCCGTACGGAGTCGGCGAGGCTGCGCCGCAGCGACGGCCAGAACGGCACGTCGACCGCGCCGGGCGTGCCACCGAGACGCTCCTCGACCCGTTCGGAGATCTTCTCGTAGAACGGGTCGCCGATGACCAGGGTGACGGCGGTGAAGGTGACCACCGCGAGCAGGCCGCCGATGCCGAGGAAGGCCAGTCCGGCGACCACTCGGACGAGGCTGCGCGAGGTGGTCGACCAGTCGTCGGCGAACGGGGTGACCAGTGCGGCCAGGTCCTCGACGAAGTACGCCAGGGTGGCGAACGCGGTCACGAAGAGCGCGCCCGAGATCAACGCCGGGATGACGCCGAGCAGCATCAGCCCGGGGCTGCGGACGTAGAGACCGAGGCCGCGCAGGAGCAGGCCCACGCCGGTGAAGAACCGGCTGGCGGCACCGGTCACGGGCGCGGCGATGGCGGGTGCGTTCACGACCGCAGAGCCTAGTGGGCACGGGCGACCGGGCAGGATGGACGGGTGCGGGCGGCCCGGTTGATCTCGTTGGTCCTGCTGCTCCAGGCGCGGGAGACGATGACCGCGGCGGAGCTGGCGCGGGAGCTGGAGGTCTCCGAGCGGACCGTCTACCGGGACGTGCTGGCGCTCTCCGCCGCCGGGGTGCCGGTCTACGCCGACCGGGGCCGCGCCGGCGGCTACCGGCTGCTCGGCGGCTACCGGACCCGGCTGACCGGGCTGACCCGCGACGAGGCGGAGGCGCTCTTCCTGGCCGGGCTGCCCGGGCCGGCGGGCGACATGGGGCTCGCCGACGCGGTGGCCTCGGCCGAGCTGAAGGTGCTCGCCGCGCTCCCACCGAGCCTGCGCGACGCGCCGGTGCGCACCGGGCAGCGCTTCCACCTGGACGTGCCGGGCTGGTTCCGGGAGGCCGGGCCACCGCCGTGGCTGGCCGAGCTGGCCGGCGCGGTGTGGCGGGACCGGACCGTCGAGCTGCGCTACCGGCGCGGCGACCGCGAGGTCGAACGCGAGGCGCACCCGTACGGGCTGGTCCTCAAGAGCGGGGTCTGGTATCTCGTCGGCCGGGTCGGCGGCGCGTACCGCACGTACCGGGTCGACCGGGTCACCCACGTCGGGGTCCAGACCGCGACCTTCGACCGGGACGCCGGCTTCGACCTGGCCGGCTACTGGCGGGAGCAGGCCGAGGAGTTCCTGCGCGGCATGCTCCGGGCCGAGGTCACGGTGCGGCTGAGCCCCGTCGGCCTGCGCCGGCTCCGCTTCGTCGCCGACGCCCCCTTCGCGTACGAGGAGGCGCTCGCCGCGGCCGGCGAGCCCGACGGGCAGGGGTGGGTGGTGACCCGCCTGCCCGTCGAGTCCGTCGACGTCGCGTACCCCCAGTTGCTGTCTCTGGGGCCGGAGGTGGAGGTGCTCGACCCGCCGGACCTGCGGGAGCTGATGGTCGACGCCGCCAGGCGGTCCGCCGCGGTCTACCGGGTGGCGCCCGGTCAGCGGTAGCCGGTCACGTCGGCCGGTCTGTCCTTCTCCACCACCTCGGTGATGTAGCGGAACCCGTCCGGCCGGCTGCCGTCGACGTCGGTGAACCCGTACACCTGGGACAGCGCGCCGGCCGAGACGGACGCCTGGTTCCAGCGGGCCCGGTCCTCGTCGGCGGCGAGCGCGGCGACCGCGCGCCCGACGAAGGCCGGGGTCTCCGAGATGAGGAAGTGCGGATCCTTGGCGGCGCCGTCGCGCCAGTTCTCCTCGGTGACCCCGAAGTGCTCCAGCATCGCCTCGGACCGGATCCAGCCCGGTGTCAGCGCCACGGCGGTGCCGCCGTGCGGCTTCAGCTCGTGCCCCCAGACGTACGCGAGCCGGTTGACCGACGTCTTCGCGAGGTCGTAGAAGACCGACAGCCGGTAGTGGTCGTCGTTGTACGCCTTCGTGCCGTCGCCGACCTCGACGACCAGCCCGCCGGGGCGGCGGACCATCAGCGGCAGCGCGAAGTGCGCGGTGACGATGTGCGTGTCGATCGCCAGGCGCAGGCTGCGGAAGCCGGCCTCCAGCGGCTGCTCCCAGACCGGCTTCTCCCAGGTGGTCAGGGGGTCGCCGCCCCAGATGTCGTTGACCAGCACGTCGAGTCGGCCCTGCTCGGCGTCGATCCTGGCGACGAGGTCGCGGACCTGCTCGGGGACGAGGTGGTCGACCCGGACCGCGATGCCGGTGCCGCCGGCGGCGGTGACCAGCTCGGCGGTCTCCTCGATGGTCTCCGGGCGGTCCATCTCGGAGCGGCCGGCCCGGCTGCTGCGGCCGGTGGCGTAGACCGTGGCGCCGGCGGCGCCGAGCTGCACCGCGATCTGCCGGCCGGCGCCCCGTGTCGCCCCGGCGACGAGCGCGATCTTTCCTGTCAGCGGTTTCGTCATGCGGCGAGCCTGTCAGCGATACCTGACAGCCGAAGTCCGGTTTCGCGAAGCCGTGTCGTCCGGCATGCTCGCCGGCATGCACCTGCTGCTCTCCGGGATCGTCGGCTCGGTCGCGTACGGGCTGGCCGGGCCGGGCTCCGACGTCGACCGGATCGGCGTCTTCGCCGCGCCCACCGTCGCCTTCCACGGGCTGCGCCCGCCCCGCGAGTCGGTGGTGACCACCGATCCCGACATCACCCTGCACGAGGCGGCGAAGTGGTGCCGCCTGGCGCTGAGCGGCAACCCGACCGCCACCGAGCTGGCCTGGTTGCCGGAGGACTGCTACGAGACCCGTACGGATTTCGGCGACCGGCTGGTCGCCATCCGCTCGGCGTTCCTCAGCGCGCCCCGCGTCCGCGACGCCTACCTGGGCTACGCCGGCCAGCAGTTCCGCAAGCTGGAGTCCCGGGGCGACGGCACGTTCTCGGCCGACACCCGGCGGCGCACCGCCAAGCACGCCCGGCACCTGGCGCGGCTGGTGCACCAGGGCCGGCTGCTCTACGCCACCGGCGTGCTGGAGATCCGGCTCGCCGACCCGCAGTGGTTCCGCAGCTTCGGCGAGCGGGTGGCCGGCGGCGCGTTGGCCGAGGCACGGGCCCTGATCGCCGAGGCGGAACGCGACTTCGACCGGATCCGTACCCCGCTGCCGGACCGCCCGGACGAGGCGGCCGTGGAACGCTGGCTGCTCGACGTGCGCGCCGCCCACCTGCCGCCAGGTCCCGCCACGCCCTGACCCACCCGCCCCCGGTCCGGGTCACTGCACGTCGAACTCGTTGCCCTCCGGGTCGGCCATCGTGGTGTGCACGCTGCCGAAGTCGGCCACCTCGCGCAGCACGGTGGCGCCGAGGCCCTCCAGCCGCCTCACCGTCGCCTCCCGCTCGGCGGGGCCGACGTGCAGGTCGACGTGGAGCCGGTTCTTGACCTGCTTGCGCTCGGGAACGTGGTGGAACAGCAGCCGGCGGCCCAGCCCGGTGCCGCTGGCCGGATCGACCGGGTCGTCGGGGTGGCGCACGGCGGCCAACTGCCGCCACGCCTTGCGGCCGTCGATCTCGAGGTACGCCTCCGGCCCGATCGCGCCGCCGGCTAGCAGGCGCTCGATCAGCACGCCGTTGTCCTCGATCGCGTAATCCAGGGCGGTGGCCCAGAACCGGGCCTGCGCGTTCGGGTCGGCGCAGTCGACGACGAGCTTCCATTCCACGGCCATGGCGTCCTCCTCGGTGTCCGGCGACCGCGAGCGCGGCCCGCCTCCGTAACCAGTTATAGTGGTTACGTGATCGACGCCGCAAGCGGACTCACCCTGACCTCGCCGGAGGGCACCCGCTACCTCTTCGACCCCGGTGCGCTCTGCCTGGAGTTCCTGACCACCGGCGGCCCGGGCGCGCTGGCCCGTTACGACGTGCTGCACCGCCCCGGCGACCTCGCCGACTGGCTGGCGCTGTCCCGGTTGCGCCTCGACCCGGCGCGGGTGGAGGTGACCGCCGACGAGTTGGCCGCCGCCCGACGGCTACGGGACGCGCTGTGGCGGCTGGTCTGCGTACGCACCGGGGCCCGGCCACCGGCCGCCGATCCGGCCGACTTCGACGCCACGCCCGACGACCTCGCCACCCTCAACCGGCTGGCGGCCGGCGCCCCGCTGGCACCGCAGCTCACCGCCGACGGGACCCGCCGCTGGGCGCTGCCGGCCCGCGGCGGGCAGGCCCTCGCCACCATCGCCCGGGACGCCGTCGACCTCTTCACCGGCCCGCACCGCGACCGCGTCCGCGAATGCGCCACGCACGACTGCTACCTGGTCTTCGTGGACACCTCGCGCCCCGGCCGGCGGCGCTGGTGCGCGATGGAGCGCTGCGGCAACCGGCACAAGGTCCGCTCGCTGCGGGCCCGCCGCGCCGCCGACTGACCCCGCGCGGGGCTCAGTCCGCCAGGCGTACGCGGACCCGACGGTTGGCCCGCCCCTTGCTCTCCACCTTGACCACCTGCACCTTGCCGATCTGCGCGGTGGAGGCGACGTGCGTGCCGCCGTCGGCCTGGACGTCCAGCCCGACGATGTCGACGATCCGCACCTCCTGCTCCTCCGGCGGGATCAGGTTCGACTGGGTACGGATGATGTCGGGCAGGGCGAGCGCCTCGTCGCGGGGCAGCACCCGCACGGCCACCGCCCGGTCGGCGGCGACCTCGGCGTTGACCAGCTCCTCGATGCGGCTCTTGAAGTCGGACGGCACCTCGGGCAGGTTGAAGTCCATCCGGGCCTCGCCCGGTTCCATGTTGCCGCCCGTGACGAGCGCGCCGAAGTCGCGGAACACCACCCCGCAGAGCACGTGCAGCCCGGAGTGGGTCCGCATCAGCCGGGTGCGCCGGTCGTCCTCGACCGCGCCGGTGACCGCCGTGCCGGCTGGCGGCAACGGGTCGCCCTCGACCGGGATCAGCCAGAGGTCGTCGCCCTTGCGGGTGCCGGCGATCCGGGTCTGCACCCCCTGCCAGAGCAGTACGCCGTGGTCCGGCGGCTGCCCGCCGCCGCCCGGATAGAACGCCGACCGGTCCAGCACGATGCCCCGCTCGGGATCGGCGTGCAGCACCGTGCACTCCCACTCCCGCAGTGTCGGATCGGCGAGGTCCAACCGGTGCGTACGACCGTGGTGTGTGACGCCCATGTCAGGGCACGTTACTCGTTGAGGAAGGCGGATATCCGGCTTCGCAGGTCGGCGCGTTCCGTCCAGAGGACGCCGGGCCGGTCGTACACGTGCAGGGTGGCCCGGGGCAGCGCGGCGGCGAGCTGCTCGGCGACCTCGACCGGGTGCAGGTCGTCGCCGGCACAGCCGATCACCAGGGCCGGCGCGGTGACGGCGGCCAGCGCACCGGCGTCGCGCAGGGGTGCCTGCTCGGGCAGGCTCGCCAGTCCCGGGGCGAGCCCGTCGCGCAGGAGCTGGTCGAGGCGCTGGCGCAGGTAGGCCCAGCCGGCAGGCGTGTTGCGTACGGCGGGCGGCAGCTCGGCCTGGACCACGTCGGCCACGGCGGCGGCGTCGCCGCTCTCCACGGCCTCGAACAGCGCGGTCAGCCGGGCCCGGGCGACCTCGCCGCGCGGCCGGTCGAGCGCCGCGGGCAGGAAGACGACGAGTCGCTCGAAGCGTTCGGGGCTCTCGGCGAGCAGCCGGCAGAGCGCGCCCGCGCCGAGGCTGGCACCGAAGGCCCGGGTGGCGCCGCCGAGGTCGGCGACCGCGCGCAGGTCGCGGGCGAGGTCCAGGTAGCTCCACGGGCCGGGCGGCGCGTCGGAGCGGCCGTGCCCGCGGAACTGGAAGAACAGCTTGCGGCCCGTCACCCCGCTGCCGAAGGGCCGGGTGGTGGCGATGCCGTTGCCCAGCCCGTGGGCGAACACCGTGACCGGGTCACCCGCGCCGGTGACGAGCTGCTCCAGGCGTACGCCGTGCGGCGTGGCGACCAGCTCGGTGTCCGGCTCCGGCAGGGCCGGTCGGCCGGTACGCGGGGCGCCCGGACCCGGCCCCCAGGTGCGGGGCCCGCCGTCCGGTGGGGGCGGCCAGCGGAAACCCCTCACCAGAAGCCTTTGCCGTCGCTCAGGTCGCGCAGCCCCACCCGGACGTCGAGCAGGTAGATCAGGCCGGCGGCGATGCCGACGAGCCCGAAGAGACTGATCGGGCCGAAGCCGAGCAGGGTCAGCACCAGGCAGACGGCGAGGATCGCGATCCAGCCGCCCTTGGGCAGGGTGCCGATGGCGGAGAAGGCGTCGGAACGCTGGGTGATGGCGTGCACCAGGGCGATGCCCTGCACGATCAACGCGAAGACGAGCAGGATCAGCTCGATCACGTAGCGAACATCGAAGGCGAAGAGCGGCGCGGCGTAGGCCATGTCGGCAAGCTTATGCCGGTGACCCCGGATACGTCCGACAGGACGCATCCGGGGTCACCGGCGGAACGAACTACTCGGCGGCCGGGCGGGTCCGCTTGGTGGCCCGGGGCAGCTTCGCCGACGGGGTGGCGGCCGGCTCGGCGGCGGCCTTGGCGGCCTTGGTGGCCCGGGTCGTCGCCTTCTTCGCGGCGGCCGGCTTGGCCTCCAGCACCTCGGCCACGTCGGCCGGGGTCGGCACCTCGTCGGTCACGGCCGGGGCCGGCACGTCGGTGGTGACGGACCGCACGGTGGCCGGCTTCGCGACGGCCTCGGCCGGCTCGGTCTCGGCCCCGGTCGCCTCGATGTCGGCGTTCACGGTCTCGGCGGCCTCCAGCACGCCGGCCCCGACGACCCGCTCACCCCGGGCGACAAGCGCGACGTACGCGGCCTGCGCCCGCTCCTGCGCGGCCTGGGCGCCGGCGACCACCACGGCGGCGTTGCGGGTGGCCAGCGCACGGAGCCGGTCGAGGTCGGCGACCTCGCGCAGCCGCTCCAGGTCGGCGACCTCACGCAGCTTGTTCAGGTCGGCGGCCTCGCGCAGGCGCTTCAGGTCCAGCTCGGCCGGGACGGCCTTCTCGCGCAGGCCCTCGGCGGTCAGGTTCGCCGTACGCAGCGTGTCGTTGGCCTTCTGACGCAGCTCGACGCCGGTGACGACGGCCTTGCCACCCAGGTCGGCGACGACCTTGGTGCCGAGGTCGGTCACCACGGCGGGGAGCTTGCGCAGCTGCTGGAGGGCGAGCTCGCCCGCGCCCGCGGCGGCGTAGATCGGGGCCGGGATGCGGTTGGTCTTCGGCTGGGTCATCACTTCTCCTCTTCGGCCGCGTCGGCGGCCTTCCGGGCCGCGTCGCGGGCGGCCTTCTTCTCGGGGGTGTCGATCGGTGCGGGGGCGGGGCCGGCCTCGGTGACGGCCACCGACTCCAGCACGGCCTCGGTCGGGGTGCCCTCCGGTGTGGTGGGGCCCGTGGCGGCGAGGTTGGCCAGGTCGGGCGCGGCCTCGACGGGATCCGGCGTGCCCGCGCCGGCGGCGGCGTCGGTGCCGGCGGTGGGCGCCGCGCCGGTGGCCGCCGCGGTCGCCTCGGCGAGCCGCGCGTTCTCCCGGCGGAACGTCTCGTAGATCTGGGTGAGCGACTGCTTCTGCGCCATGGTCAGGTCGGGGTCGACGGAGATGGCCGCGAGCACGCCCTGGCCCTCCTTGTCGTCGAGCAGCCCGGCCCGCAGGTACATCGCGGGGGTGGAGACGCGCAGCGCGCTGGCCAGCTGCTGGAGCACCTCCGCGCTCGGCTTGCGCAGACCGCGCTCGATCTGACTGAGGTACGGGTTGCTGACCCCCGCCTGCTCGGCGAGCTGCCGCAGTGAGATCTTCGCGTTGCGGCGCAGGTCGCGAATGAACCCGCCGACGTCGGGAAGGTCCTTACCAGTGGCCATGGCCCGACGCTAACGCGCCCTGCTAGCTCCTGCAAGCAGAACGCTAACCAGAGTTAGCGACGTCTCATCCCGCCGCCCCGGGCACGCCCGCCCAGGGTGCGGCGGACCGGTCGCCGTCGGTAAACCGGTGGCGTCGCAGGGCGCCGATCGTCACGATCGAGCCCGTGCTCGCCGACCTGTGGCCCCTGTACGGCCTCACCATCTCCACGCCACGACTTGAGCTTCGTCTGCCCCGCGAGGAGGAACTGGCGGAACTCGCGCATCTCGCGGGCCGGGGCGTGCACCGCCCGGACGAACGCCCGTTCCTGACGCCGTGGACCGATGGCGGCCCGGAGGATCGGGCGCGCGCCGTGTTGCAGGGGCACTGGGGCCGGCTCGGCGAATGGAGTGACTCGGCGTGGCGGCTCGGGCTCGGCGTCTTCCGGCTCGGGCATCCGCTCGGCGTGGTCACGCTCGGCGCACGCGACTTCCGGGTCGTCCGGCAGGTCACGACGTCGTCGTGGCTCGGGATCGAACACCAGGGCAGGGGCTACGGCACCGAGGCCCGCGCCGGCCTGCTCACGCTGGCCTTCGACCACCTCGGCGCCGATACCGCGCTCACCGAGGTCTTCCAGGACAACCACTCGTCCCAGGGGGTCTCCCGCAAGCTCGGCTACGAGCACGACGGCGTCTCCGTCGACGCCCGCGGTGACGAGGCCCTCGTGTCCGATCGCCTACGGCTCACCCGCGCGAAGTGGCGCCGGCAGGAGCGGCCGGCGGCGACGGTCCACGGCGTGGCGGCCTGCCTGCCGATGTTCGGCCTCTGACCGGGATTCCCGCACCACCCGGCGGTCGCGCCCGGGACCGCTCGCCCGACGCCCGCGCCGACACAAGGCGGTTGCGCCCCGGTCTCCCGGTGCGTACCTTGCCGCAGTGACCAAGATCGAGGTGAACGGCGCCCTGCTCGCGTACGACGACACCGGCAGCGGCACGCCCGTCGTCCTGCTGCACGCCGGCATCGCGGACCGGCGGATGTGGCGGGAGCAGGTCGGCCCGCTGGCCGCGCGGCACCGGGTGATCGCCCTCGACCTGCGCGGCTACGGGGACTCCGAGCTGCCGCCGACCCCGTTCGCCCACCACGACGACGTGGCCGGGCTCCTCGACGCGCTCGACCTCCCCCGGGCCGCCCTGGTCGGCTGCTCGTTCGGCGGCGCCGTCGCCATCGACACCGCGCTGGCCCACCCGGAGCGGGTGAGCGCGCTCGCCCTCCTCGGCACCGCCGCCTCCGGCCACGAATGGTCGGACGAGGCGAACGACCTCTGGGAGAGCCTGGTGGGCGAGGTCGACCCGGAGGACTTCGCCGCCAGCGCCGCCGGCGAGGTGCGCTTCTGGGTGGTCGGCCCGGGCCGCGAGCCCGCCGACGTCGACCCGGAGCTGCTCGCCTTCGCCCGCGAGATGGACCAGCGGGCGCTCGCCGCCGAGTTGGCGCTCAGCGCGGTCGACGTCGCCGAACTCGACCCGCCCGCGATCGGCCGCCTCGGCGAGCTGCGGATGCCCGTCCTGGTCGGCGCCGGCGCGGCCGACGTGCCCGACATCAGCCGCCTCGCCGACCGGATCGCCGCCGAGGCGCCCGACGCTGTCCGCCTGCCCGACGTGCCCGACGCCGGCCACCTGCTGCCGCTGGAGCGACCCGCCCCGGTCAACGCCGCCCTGCTCGACTTCCTGCCCTGACACCCGCCCCGTCGTCCGCCTTCGCTGCGGGCGCGCTCCCGGCGGAATCTCCCTGCCCGAGGCCGCCCGCGCGGGGGCGGCGCAGCTGCCTCCCGAGGCCCGGACGGACTTCCTGCACGGCTTCGGCGCGGCCGCCGGGGAGGGC
>NZ_JBEZEV010000051.1:0-42391 GCF_040649055.1 Micromonospora sp. NPDC049060 | reverse complement strand
GGCGGCGGGCGGCGCGAGCAGGCCGGGCGGCCCGCGACGCCGGCCCCGACCCGTCAGCGCCGGGCCGACGCGGGCGTCTCGTCGGTGCCACCGGCCGGGACCGCCGGGGCATCGACGACCGGTTCCTCGGCCGCCGGGCGCACTCGGCGCAGCAGCAGCGCCGAGGCCACGGCCAGGCTCACCGCGATCACCGCGCTGACCAACCCGGCCATGTTGAACCCGCTGGTGAACGCCGCCCTGGCGGCCTCCAGCAGGGCGCTGCCGGTCTGCTCCGAGAGCTGCCCGGTCACCGCGCTCGCGCCGGCCAGCGAATCGCCGGCCGTCTCCCTGACCTGCGCGGGCAGGTCGGCGGAGAGGGCCGGGGCGATCTCGCTGCGGTAGACGGCGGTGCCGACGCTGCCCAGTACGGCGACGCCGAGCGCCACCCCCAGCTCGGTGCTCGTCTCCGACATCGACGACGCCGAGCCGGCCCGTTCGGGCGGCGCCGCCCCGATGATCAGGTCCGTGCCCAGCACGGCACCGGGACCGAAGCCGAGATAGACGATCACCAGACCGGTCACCGCGAGGCCGAGCCCACCGGCGGTGCCCACCTGGCTCAGCAGCGCGAAGCCGACCGCGGCGATCGCCATGCCGCCGGCGACCACGTAGCCCGGGGCGAACTTCTGCGCGATCATCGGCGCGAGCATCGAACCGACCAGCATGGACACCGCGTACGGCAGCATCCAGAGCCCGGCCCGCAGCGGGGAGAGGCCCTCGACCAGCTGGGCGTACTGGGCGAAGAGCAGCGCGATGCCGCCGATGGTCGACCCACCGAGCAGCATGATGCCCAGGGCCGCGCTGAAGGTCCGGTTGGCGAACAGCCGCACCTCGAGCAGCGGGCTGGTGAGGCGGCGCTGCCGCGCCACGAAGATCACGCCCATCACCACACCGGCGACCATCGCCAGGACCGGCCGGACGCCGAAGCCGTCCTTCGCCAGCTCCTTGAGACCGTAGACGAAGGGCAGGATGGTGGCCAGCGACAGCACCACGCTGAACAGGTCGAGCCGCCCGGCCTCCGGGTTGCGGTACTCGGGCAGCAGCAGCGGCGCGGCCACCAGCAGCACGACCATCACAGGTACGCCCAGCAGGAAGACCCCGCCCCACCAGAACGACTCGAGCAGCACGCCGCCGACCAGCGGTCCGATGATCGCGCCGATCATGAAGCAGCTCATCCAGAGGCCGATGGCCATGGTGCGCTGCTGCGGGTTGCGGAACATGTTGCTGATCAGCGACAGCGTGGAGGGCATCAGGGTCGCCCCGGCCACGCCCAGCAGCGCCCGGGTGGCGATCAACATCTCGGCGCTGCTCGAGTAGGCGGCGATCACCGACGCCACGCCGAAGGCCGCCGCGCCGATCATGAGCAGCCGGCGGCGGCCGATCCGGTCACCGAGGGTCCCCATGGTCACCAGGAATCCGGCGATCATGAAGCCGTAGATGTCCATGATCCAGAGCAGCTGGGCGGCGTCCGGCGCCAGGTCGGCGCTCAGCTGCGGTAGCGCCAGGTAGAGAACGTTGAGATCCAGCGACAGCAGCAGGGTGGGCAGCGTGAGCACGGCCAGGCCGATCCACTCGCGCCGGCCCGCTCTCGGTTCCGCCTCGCTCGCGTTCACATCCATCGTGGTCCTTCCTCCGTGTCGGTGCGGCGCCTAGTTGTCGTACTCGTCGTGCAGCCGCCACCAGCCGTACGGCTCCTCCTGCGGGCGTCCGTCCGGGGTGTCCTCCCAGGTCTCCTGGCGGCCGAGCGGGGTGAGGTCGAGCAGCGACCAGTTGCTGCCGAGCGCCTCGACGCCCCGCTCCGAGGTGAAGTAGGTGCGGTACACCTCGTCGCCGTCGCGCAGGAAGACGCTCAGCCCGAACGCCTCCCCCGCCTTCGTGGTGAGCCCGAGGTCGGTGTTGAAGTCGGTGCCGTGGGACGAGTACCAGGGCAGCGTCCAGCCCATCCGCTCCTTGAGCGGGGTGATCTCCGCCAGCGGCGCCCGCGAGATGAGCGCCAGGGTGGTGTCCCGGGCGTTCAGGTGGGCGGGGTGGCCGAGGTTGTCGACGAACATCGAGCACCCCTCGCAGTAGTGCGACTCGCCCGGCCTGAGCATGAAGTGGTAGACGATCAGCTGACGCCGGCCGTCGAAGATGTCGGCCAGGTTGGCCTTGCCGCCCGGGCCCTCGAAGACGTATTCCTTGTGGATCCGTGTCATGGGCTGCCTGCGGCGCTCCGCGGCCAGCGCGTCCCGGGCCCGGGTCGCCTCCTTCTCCTTGGCGAGCAGCCGCTCCCGGGCGGTGTCCCATTCCGACTGCGACACGATCGTCGGCAGGTTCATGCTGTCTCTCCATTCGTGGTCACGGACGCTCCCCTGTCCGGAAGCGGTGGCGACGGGCGCGGGCGTTCCGGCGTACCGAGGTGACGCGGGCCGTCGGCACGGACGCCGACCGGCGCCCTGGGCACGCTCCCGCGCCCGCGTCGCCAGCCCTTCCGGCCGCCTCACGGCGGTCGACCGTGACCGGCCGACCGGGGCGCGCATGCCGTCGCGTCGCGACACCCGGTGTGCCTCCCTCGCCTCGCCGGGCCGGATCCGTCGCCGGTCCCACTCTGCCGCCCACGGCTCCCGGTCCACTCCCGGTCTTCTCCCGGTGCGCTCCCGGTCGCCGCGCCGCCGCGCCGTGCCGTGACCGCCCGTCGTCGGTGCGCTGCGCTACGGTGACGCCATGCGTTTCGGGCTCCTCGGTCCGTTGGCGGTCTGGACGACGGACGGCGCACCGGTCACCGTGCCCGATCTGAAGGTTCGTGTCCTGCTCGCCGACCTGCTGGCGCACCAGGGCCGCCCCGTCCCCGTCGACCGGCTGGTCGAGGACCTGTGGGGCGAACGCCGGCCGGCCAATCCCAGCGGGGCACTACAGACCAAGGTCTGGCAGCTGCGGCGGGCGTTGAACGACGCGGAGGCCGGCGGCAGGGACGCGGTGGTGTCCCGACCGCCCGGATATCTGCTGCGCACCGCACCCGGGCAGACCGACGCCGACCGGTTCGGCGCGCTGGTCGAGCGGGCCACCGGCACGGCCGCCCCACCCGCCCGGGTCGCGCTGCTGGACGAGGCACTGGCCCTGTGGCGTGGCCCGGTGCTGGCCGACTTCGCCGACGAGCCGTTCACCCGCCCGCTGGCCGCCCGGCTCGAGGAGCAGCGCCTGGTGGCCGTCGAGGAGCGGGCCGAGGCCCGACTGCTTCTGGGCGAGCACCAACTGCTGGTCGGGGAGCTCGCCGACCTGGTGGCGCGGCACCCGTTTCGGGAACGGGCCCGCGCCCTCCAGCTGCGTGCCCTCTACCGGGCCGGACGACAGGGCGAGGCGCTGGAGAGCTACGCCCGCTTCCGCCGGCAGCTCGCCGAGGAGCTGGGCCTGGACCCGGGCCCGGAGCTGGTGGCGCTGCACCGGGCGATCCTGGCGCACGACCCGGCGCTGCTCGCCGACCAGCTCGGCTCGGGCGACCGGAGCGGCCCGAGCGGTGCAAGCGACCAGGGCGGCCCGAGCGGTGCAAGCGACCAGGGCGGCCCGAGCGGCGGGAGCGACCAGGGCGGCCCGAGCGGCGGGAGCGGCAGAAGCGGCGGGAGCGGCAGGAGCGGCCCGGGGGATCCGAGCGGCGCCGAGCCGAGCGGCGCGGACGATCCGCTGGCCCCGCCGCGCCCGGCGGGTGCGGGACGGGTGATGCCGAGGACCAACATGCCCGCCCCGCTGACCCCGCTGGTCGGGCGCGCGGAGGCCGTGCGGCACGTCCACGAACTGCTGCGCGTCGAACGGCTGCTCACCCTCGTCGGG
Organism: Micromonospora sp. NPDC049060; assembly: GCF_040649055.1. Classification (NCBI taxonomy): domain Bacteria; kingdom Bacillati; phylum Actinomycetota; class Actinomycetes; order Micromonosporales; family Micromonosporaceae; genus Micromonospora; species Micromonospora sp. NPDC049060. Next base: position 38,551 of record NZ_JBEZEV010000051.1, on the reverse strand, counting down.
CCGGGCGGAGTGGGCAAGACCCGGCTGGCGGTCGAGGCGGCGCACCAGCTCGTCGAGGCGTACCCGGACGGGGTGTGGCTGGTCGAGCTGGCCTCGCTGCGCCCGGACGACCCCGCCGCGCTGGCCGGGTCGCTGTTGGCGGTGCTCGGCATCCGCGAGGCCACCGGGGCCGACCGTGGGCCGACGGGCGCCCCGGCCACCCCCGCCGACCGCCTCGTCGACGTGCTGCGCGGCCGGTCCCTGCTGCTGGTCCTGGACAACTGCGAGCACGTCGTGGAGCCGGTCGCCGAGCTGGCCCAGCGGATGCTGCCCCACGCCCCGGGCGTACGCCTGCTCGCCACCAGCCAGGACCCGCTCGGCGTGGCGGGTGAGCGGGTCTGGCCGGTCCCCCCGTTGGAGCTGCCCGACCCGGAGGTCACCGAGCCCGAGGTGCTCGCCCGTTCCAGCGCGGTGCAGCTCTTCGTCGCCCGGGCAACCGCCGCCGCCCCCGGATTCGCCCTCGACGCGGCCAACGCCCGCGACGTCGCCGAGCTGTGCCGCCGCCTCGACGCGGTGCCGCTCGCGCTGGAGCTGGCCGCCACCCGGGTACGCGCGCTGGGCGTGCACGGGCTGGTCACCCGGCTGGACGATCGGTTCCGGCTGCTCTCCGGCGGCCACCGGGGCGCCCCGCCGCGCCAGCAGACCCTGCGCGCGATGATCGACTGGAGCTGGGAGCTGCTCTCCGACCCGGAGCGGGTGGTGCTGCGGCGGATCGCCGCGCACGCCGACGGCTGCACCCTGGAGGCCGCGGAGGCGGTCTGCGCCGACCCGGACCTGCCCGCCGACGAGGTGCTCGGGCTGCTCGTCCGGCTGGTCGACCGCTCGCTGGTGGTGATGACCGAGGGCGCCGGTGAGCCGCGCTACCGGCTGCTCGAGTCGGTCGCCGAGTACTGCCTGGCGCGGCTGCGCGAGGCCGACGAGGTGGCGGTGGTGCGCCGCCGGCACCGGCGCCACTACCTCGAGCTGGCGCGGCGGGCCGACGACGAACTGCGTGGGTCGGCGCAGCGGCGCTGGCTGGCGCGGCTGGACCAGGAGACGGCCAACCTGCGCCGCGCGCTCGACGGCGCGCTGGCCGACGACGACGCGGCCGGCGCGCTGGAGCTGGCGACCGCGCTGGCCTGGTACCGGTACCTGCGCGGCCGGCTGCGCGAGGCGCGCCGGTCGATCGAGGCGGCGCTCGCCGTGCCCGGTTCGGTGCCGGCCTCCGTACGGGCGGCGGCCACCTGTTGGCGGGCCGGGCTCGCCCTGCTGGAGGCCGGTGGCGACCACGCCCCGCTGGTGGCCCCGGCGTTGGCGGGCTGGCCGCCGGACGAGGACCCGGCGGGGCGGGCCCGGGCCACCTGCTTCCTCGGCCTCGCGCTGCTCAACACGGGGGACGTCACGACCAGCCAGGAGCTGGTCGACGACGCGCTGGCGCAGTTCGAGAAGCTCGGCGACCGGTGGGGGGTGGCGACGGCGCTGAGCCTGCGGGCCGGGCACGCGCAGTCCCGGGGCGACCTGGAGGCGGCCAGCCGGGACAGCGCGCGCAGCGTGGCGCTCTTCCGCGAGTTGGGCGACCGGTGGGGCCAGCTCCAGGCGTCCTTCGCGCTGACCACGCGGGCGGAGGCGACCGGCGACTACCCGGAGGCGGCCAGGCTGCACCGGGAGGGCCTGCGGATGGCCGAGGAACTCGGGCTGTGGCTGGAGGCCTCCGACCGGCTCTCCGGCCTGGGCCGCATCGCGCTGCTCAGCGGCGACTACGACCGGGCCCGGGAGTTCCACGAGCGGGCGCTGCGGCTGGCCGCCGAACAGAACTTCAAGCCCGGGGAGCTGTACGCGCAAATCGGCCTCGGGCTCGGGGCCCGCCGCGAGGGCCGGCTGGACGCCGCCGAGGAGCTGCTGCGCGGCGTCCTGGCGTGGACCCGCCAGCCGGGCCTGGACGCCGACGTGGTGCGGGCGCTGCTCCTGGCCGAGCTGGGCTTCGTCGCGGAGCAGCGCGGCGCCGCCCGCGACGCGCACGAGTTGCACGCCGAGGCGTTCGAGGTCGCCACCGCCATCGGCGATCCCCGGGCGCAGGCGCTCGCGCTGGAGGGGCTCGCCGGCACGGCGACGCTCGACGGCCGGCACGGCGACGCCGCCCGGCTGCTCGGCGCGGCGGCCATGGCGCGGGCCTCGGTGGGCGCGCCGCTGCCGGCCGGGGAACGGGGCGACGTCGACCGGATCACTCAGGCCGCGCGCGACGCGCTCGGCCCGACCGCGTTCACGGAGGAGTTCGACCGGGGCACCGTGCTGACCCCCGCCGAGGCCTACCGCTCGCTGGTGGCCGGCCTCCCCCGCCCCGCCTGAGCGGGCGGGGCTCAGCCCGGGCGGCGGTCACCCGGACGCACCCGACGCACCCCGCACCGCCCGGGGGCGGTGCGGGGTGCGGTCGGACGTCAGGCGACCCGCCGCCGCGTACGCGTCGTCAGCGGTTGGCCGTGCCCTTGGAGTTCTGGTAGGCGGCGATGCTCCACCCCCCGTCCACCCGGACCACCGTGGAGGTGGCGAGGAAGGCGCGCTCGGCGACGAACTCGGTCTCCCCCTCCAGGAGCACGCTGCCCTGGGTCACCAGCAGCGCGATGTCGTCGGTCAGGAAGCGGACGTCGAGCGGCTCGACGAGGACGTGGGTCCCCCCGTACGGCCCGGCGAACCCGGCGGCCATGTAGGAGCGGATCTCCTCCCGGCCCTTCATGTAGGCGTCACCGATGAGCGTGCCGTCCTCGACGAAGATCGCCGCGAACGCGTCGGCGTCGTTGGCCGCCCAGGCCGTCACGATGCGCCGCGCGACGTCCCGTACGGCCGTCTCGTCGCTCACGACAGCGGCATTGCCTGCGGACATGTCGTTCCTCCTCCTCGTGTCACCGGTACGCCGCGGGCGTCCGGACGTGCGGGCCGCGTGGGCGGGTCAGCAGGTGATGCGGACCTCGGGAGAGGTCACGTAGGCCATCATGTTCGGGTCCCAGACGACGGACCGGTAGCTCCGGGTGCCGCTGCCGTGGCACGGAAGTTCGAGCCGGGTCACCGACCCGGGTTCCATGTAGCGGTCCAGCACCGTCCGCCAGCCGGTGTCGGTGGATTCGTAGCGCATCAGCCAGAAGACCGCCAGGACCACGCAGTCGTTGGTCGCGACGCTCCGGACCATCACGCCGCTGGGGCTCTTCTCCGGGGTGCTCGGCGCGCTGATGCAGCTCGGCGGTTCCGCAGCCGCCGCCGCGGCGGCGACCGGGGCCGAGCCGACCGCGCCGACCGCGAGGACGACGGCCAGCGTCAGCGACAGCCATCTCGATATCGTTGCCATGTTCCTCCTCCTGTCCGGCCGGCCGGCTCCCGCACCGGGGCGCGGGAGCGGCGGCCGGCCTGCCCGTGTCGTACCGGATCACCTACTGAACCGGTACGCGTCGACGATGGTCTGGTCCAGCCGGTTGCCGTGCGAGTCGACCAGGGTGGCGCGCAGCGACACCGTCCGGGTCCCCTTGGGCGTGTGCACCACCGCGCGGTAGCCGCCGTCACGCGCCGGCACCACCGGGGCCTTGCGCCAGGTGCGGCCCCCGTCGACGGAGATCCGCACGGTGAGCTGCCGGACGCGACCCACGCGGGCCTCCGGCTGGGACATCACGGACACCGGCAGCAGGGTCACCGGCGCCCAGCGGGCGACGTTGTGGTCGTCGACCGTCGGCTTGTACCGGACGAGCCACAGCGGGAAGATCTCGTCGGCGGTGTCCGACCGGAACGTCCACGTCGCGTCCACCCGCGTCGACAGGGGGGAGTACGACGGACGGCTGGTCCGCTTCTCCACGCGGAACGTCGCGGGCCCCGGCGGCACCTCGCCCTCCAGGTTCCCGGCGCCGGAGGACGCCACCAGCCGGCCGTCGCGGTACATCCGGGTCGTCGCCGCGTCGGTCAGGGAGCCGGCCCGGTGCCCGTCCTGGTCGGAGTACATGGGGACGCCGAACCAGACGGTGTCGCCGCGCCGGCCGGCGTGACCGGCGAAGTCGAACATCGGCCCGAGCACCGACGCGTTCCACCGGTCGGCGTGCCGCTGCCCGACCTGGTACGACTGGTTCGCCTGGCCGAAGGCCGTGATCTCCTTCGGTAGCCCGTCCTCGCCCGGGACGTTCTCGCCGAAGGCGGCGCTCCACACGGTGGCACCGCCGTCCAGCAGGTGCGTCGTGCGCGCCGGCAGCCGGTACGGCAGCAGCGGAGTCAGCACGCCGACGACGCCGGGCACGGTGGGGAACATGGCCTTGGTCGCCGCGCGGCCGGTCACCTGGGCGACCATCCGGCTGTCCACCGTCGCCAGGTCGCGATCGGCCACCTTGCGCTGGAAGCCGGTGAAGAAGCCCCCCGGGCGGGTGTCGAGCAGCCCGTAGGTGTACGGGGTGTCACGGAAGTCGCCCGCCGGGCCGGGCACGGCCCAGGTGGAGTGCAGGTAGCCGGTCATCCGCTCGGCGGGCAGGTCGGGGCCGATCTGCCCGGAGCGCAGGCCGTCGAAGCCGTTGAGGGCCAGGGCGAGGGCGAACCCGGTGCCGTCCTCGGCGCGCCGGTCGAAGCCGAGGTCGACCACGGCTGTCCGCGCCTCGGGGCGGGGCACGGTGGTGCGTACCGGGGCGGTCCGCCGGGCGTCCACGGTCACCGTGGCGTCGGCGTCGAGGGCCAGTTCCGGCTGGACCAGGCGGTGCCAGGTCGAGCCGGTGTCGCCGAAGTCGACCACGTCGCCGACGAGGACGTAGCTGCCCTTCGGCAGCCGGGCGGTGGCGGTGCCGTCCTCGCCGTACAGCAACGCCCTCAGCTCGCCGGTGAGGTCCAGCACCATCGTCTCGGCCCGGCCGGTGGGCCGCCCGTCCGGCCCGAGGTGCCGGACGGTGAGCGTGTGGCTCTCGACCTCCTTCTCCACCTCGACGCGCGAGCGCACGGCCAGGTCGGGCGCGCCCGCCGGGGTGGCGGTGACGGTGCCCTTGTAGCGGCCGTCGGGCCCGTCGTGGCGGGTGTCGGCGGTGACGGTGACGCCGGCCGACCCGCCCGCCGGCACGGTCACCGTGGTCGCGTCGAGCCGCAGCGCCCCGGCGGGGGCGGGCGCGCCGTCGGGGCCGGTCAGCGCGACGTCGAGCCGCAGCTCGACGGGCCGGTCGCCGTGGTTGTGCCAGGTGAGCGTCCGCTGTTGCGGGCGGTCGTCGGCGTGTGGCCACTGCTGGACCCCGAAGGCGAGCGAGGCCGTGGCCGGGAGCACGTTGCGCCGGGCCAGCGCCGCCGCGTCGAGCGCACCGTCCACCGCGGAGGCGGCGAGGGCGGCGCGGAGCCGGTCCACGGACCAGTCCGGGTGACGCTGGGCGAGCAGTGCCGCGCCCGTCACCGTGCCGGCCGGCAGCCCGGTCGCACGCCCGGCGGCCCTGTCGTGGGTGGCGGTCGCTCCGGCAGCCCCGTCCGCTGCGGGGGCCAGCACGAGGGCCCCGGTGCGGTCGCCGATCCGTTCGATCGCCCGGCCGAGCGGGCCGGTGCCGAACTGCTCCGCGCCACCGACGCCGAGGTCGACGACGTCGGCCCGGCCGGCAGCCCACTCCAGGCCGGCCAGGATCGCCGACTCCGGGCACCGGCCGTCGTCGTCACAGACCTTGCCGTCGAGCAGCGTCGCACCGGGCACGGCGGCGGCGGTGCGGGTGCCGTGTCCGTGCCGGTCACCGGTGCTCGCGCCGGCGAAGACCTGCCGACGCGCCACCCGGGCGGCCGGCCTGGCCCGCTCGGCGTCGACGCCGGTGCTCAGCACGGCCACGGTCGGCGCGGCGCCACCCGCCGACAGAGCCGGGGGCAGGTCGGTGGGCGGCGCCGGCACGGGCGCCGGGGTCAACGGCCTGTCCAGCCAGATCCTCTCGATGCCTGCCCGCTGCTCGCGAATCGCCGACCAGGCCGAGGCGGCGTCCGTCTTGGCCACGGTCACCGCGCTCATCCCGGCTACGGCGAACCGGCCGGTCGTGCGCAGCCCCGGCCCGGTCAGACCGGCCGCGGGATCGGCGCCGCGTCGCGACACGATCAGCGGCAGCCCGGGGCTGCGGGCGTCGTCGTAGCCGGCCCGGACCAGCGCCGTGACGTCGAACAGGCGCCGGTCCAGCAGCCCGGCGGAGACCAGCGGGCGGGCGTCCTCCGGGAGGACCGTGCGGTGCCCGCCGGCGCGGTGGCTTGTGAAACGGGTGCCGGCGCGGCCCGGGGCGGCGGTCACGGTGACCCGCGCGCCGTCCGGGGAGACGGTGACCCGGTCACCGGTGATCAGGGTGACCCGATGGTCGGACTGGCTGGCGGGCGCCGGCGCGGGTTCCGCGTCTCCGCCCGCGACCGCGGGGGTCTGCTGCCCGGTGATCACCAGTACTGCCGCCAGGGCCGCCACGCCCCCGACCGCGACGGCCCTTCGGCCGCGCCCTCCGCTACCGGTTGCCGCACGTTTCTCGCCCACCCTGTGTCCCCTCCGCCGCTTCGGTCCGCCGCACGTGCGGCGGTCATCGGTGGTGCCTGGTCATCAGGGATCGTCGTCCGGCCCCTCCGGGCCCCGCATCTCCCGTCGTGCGCTCATCCCGTCGCCGGGCGCGGGGTTGCGCACGGTGGAAGGTGCGCCGGGTCCGGCGGAGCAGCACGATCCGACAGTGGAGCGGACGGACGCGCCGGGGCGCCCGGTTCTGCCGAGGCAAGGCTCAACAGATCCTTTTCGGACAGTACGGGCGCGTGAGGAGCGGACGATGACATCAGTGCGAGGGGACGCGCCGGGGGCGACATCCGCCACCGGCGAGCGGGCCCGACCGAGGATCTTCTTCCCCGAGCTGGAGGGCATGCGCGGGGTCGCCGCCGTGATGGTCATGCTGACCCACATCGCGCTGACCACGGGCTTGATCGCCTCCGACATGTACGGCGCGGCCGGCAACCCGGTCGTCGGACCGATCTTCAACACCATGGACGTCAGCGTGCCGATCTTCTTCGTCCTCTCCGGACTGGTGCTGTACCGGCCCTTCGCGCTGGCCACCCTCACCGACCGGCCGCCGATGGCGCTGAAGCCGTACTTCTGGCGGCGGGCCCTGCGGATCCTGCCGGCGTACTGGGTGCTGACCGTGACGGCGCTGCTCGTGCTCAACGCCGACGCCGTCACCGGGCTGTGGCACGTGCTGCGCTCGCTGCTCGTGCTGCACGTCTACCAGCCGAACGCGATGCCCACGGGCATGGAGCAGACGTGGAGCCTCGCGACCGAGGTCGCGTTCTACGTCACCCTGCCGCTGCTGGCCTGGGCGTTGCGCCGCTGGGCGGTACGCGCCGCCGACCCGGGGGCCCGCGCGAGGCGGCTGCTGGTGCCGCTGGGCGCCCTGGTGCTGACCGGCGCCGGCTTCGCCGCGTACCACCACCTGCCCTCGATGGGTGCCTTCCCGATTCAGCACCTCTGGCCGACCGAGTACGTGGGCTACCTGGCGGTCGGCATGATCCTGGCGATCCTCTCCGCCGTCGCCGAGGTGGCGCCCGAGCGGACGCCGGCCGCGTACCGGTTCCTCATCCGGCACCCGGGCGCCGCGTGGATCGGCGCGGCGCTGGCGTACGCGGCGGCCTGCTCCCCCCTGGGCGGCCCGAACGAGATGAACTACCCGCCGCTGGGCTCGGCGATGGTCGACCACGTCCTCTACCTGGCCATCGCCCTGCTGCTGGTGGCGCCGCTGACCCTGCCGGCGGGCCGTCCCGGCTACATGCGGGCGGCCCTGTCCAACCCCGTGCTGCGCTTCCTCGGCCGGATCTCCTACGGGGTCTTCCTCTGGCACGTGTTCTACCTGTGGATCTACTTCGGAACGACCGGCACGCCGCTGGGCACCGGCAACTTCTGGCTCGTCACCGCGGCGGTGGCCGGTGCCAGCGTGGTGACGGCGACGCTGAGCTTCTACCTGTTGGAGCGCCCGGCGATGGGGCTGCGGCCGTGGTTGGGTCGGGCGCCCGTGGACCCGGGGGCCCAGGCGCCGAGCACGGTACGCGAGCAGCTCCCGGCCGGCCGCGAGGCGGCGCAGCGGGAGCCGCGCGGCACCGAGCCGGCCGCCCCCGCAGTAGCGGCCGAGTGAGAGCGACCGCAGACCGGCACCCCCTGTACCGGGCGGGAGGTCCGCCCGGCGGCGAACCGAGAGGAACCACACGATGAGCGACACCGCGAGAGGCCGGGCCGTCGTCCTCGGCGCGAGCATGGCCGGGCTGTTCGCCGCCAAGGTGCTCGCCGAGGCGTACCGGGAGGTGGTCCTGGTGGACCGGGACCGGCTCGCCGACGCGACCGAGGTGCGCCGCGGGGCACCGCAGGGGCGGCACCTGCACGGCCTGCTCGCCCGGGGTCAGCAGGCCATCGAGGAGCTGCTGCCCGGCTTCACCGACGAGGCGACCGCGGCCGGCCTGCGCTCGGGCGACCTCGGCACCCGGATCCGCTGGTACTTCAACGGCCACCGGCTGAAGCCGGCGGAGACCGGCCTGCTGGTGGTCGGGGGTTACCGGCCGGGCATCGAGGCGCTGGTGCGGCGCCGGGTGCTGGCCCTGTCGGGGGTGCGGCTCGTCGAGGACGCCGACGTCGTCGCCCCGGTCGCCACCGCCGACGGCAGCCGGATCACCGGCGTACGGATCCACCACCGCGGCGCCGACGCCGCCGAGGTGATCGACGCCGACCTGGTGGTGGACGCCACCGGCCGCGGCTCCCGGACGCCCACCTGGCTGACCGAGCTCGGCCACGGCCCGGTGCCGGAGGAGCGGATCAAGATCGGGCTCACCTACACCAGCGCGCGCTTCCGCTTCTCCCACGACCCGTTCCACGGCGACGTCTCGATCAATCCGGTGGCCACCCCCGCCCACCCTCGCGGCGCGTTCCTCGCCACGCTGGGCGGCGACACCGGGCTGCTCTCGCTCACCGGCATCCTCGGCGACGAGCCGCCGACCGACCGGGAGGGCTTCCTGGCGTACGCGGCTTCGCTGCCCGTGCCCGACATCATCGACGCCATCCGGGACGCCGAATTCCTCGATGAGCCGGCCTCGTTCCGGTTCCCGGCCAGCGTCCGGCGCCGCTACGAGCGGGTGTCCCGGCTGCCGGAGGGGCTGCTCGTGGTCGGCGACGCGGTCTGCACGTTCAACCCGGTGTACGGCCAGGGCATGACCGTCGCCGCCCTGGAGGCGCTGATCCTGCGCCGGCACCTCGCCGGCGGTGGGGCGCCCCGGCCTCGGGCCTTCTTCGCCGACATCTCCCGGCAGCTCGACGCGCCGTGGGAGGTCGCGGCCGGCGGCGACCTGGCGCACCCGCGGGTGGAGGGTCCGCGCCCGTTCAAGGTGCGGATGGCCAACGCCTACATCGCCCGGGTGCACGCCGCCGCCACCCGGGACAGCCGGGTCACGGACGCCTTCCTGCGGGTGGCCGGGCTGATCGACCCGCCACAGGCGATCATGCGTCCCTCGGTGATGCTGCGCGTGCTGCGGGCGGGCGGGCAGCCGGCCGGCTCCGTCGCCACCCCGTCCGGCCCGGTGGCCCGTCCCCCGGCGCGCGACCGCGGCTGAGGCGGGTCCGCGCCCGCGGAGGCCGCTCCCCCACACGCACTACGGCCCGTCGTGCCATGCACGCACGACGGGCCGCATCCGGTGGACGGAGGTGGGGACGCCGCCGGTGGCGCACCTGACGGGGACGCAGCCGGCGCGCGCACGTGCCGGGAAGCGCGAGAGCAGGGCCCGGCGCGGGCACGCGCACATGGCCGCGAGCGGGCGCAGGCCTGGTGGCGGACAGGGTCACGCGGTGACCACGACGCATCGACGTCGTGGTCACCGCGTTCGCGTGCTGGCGGGTGGCGACCCCGGGGCGGGTCAGCGGGACGACGCCTTCCTCGCCGCGGCGACCGCCTCCTCGTAGCGCGGGTGCTCGCCGACCTCGCGCACGTACTCGACGTGCACGACGCGGTCCTCGGCGTCGACCACGAAGACCGCCCGGGCGAGCAGCCGGAACTCCGCGATCACCACGCCGTAGGCAAGCCCGAAGGACAGGTCGCGGTGGTCCGAGGCCGTCCGGACCCCCTCGATGCCGGCGTTGCCGCACCACCTGGCCTGCGCGAAGGGCAGGTCCACGGAGACGGTCAGCACGCTCACCCCCGGCAGGGCGGCGGCCTCCTCGTTGAACCGCCGCGTCTGCTGGTCGCAGACGCCGGTGTCGAGCGACGGCACCACGGACAGGATCCGCACCGTACCGGCCGACGAGGCCAGGTCGACCGGCGAGAAGTCGTTGGCCAGCGCGGTGAAGGCCGGCGCGGGATCGCCCACGCGCACCTCCGGCCCGAGCAGCGTGACCGGGCGACCCCGGAACGTCGTGACGCCGGCACGTTCCAACGCGACTGTCATCAGGTTCTCCTAGCGTCCAGCGGGAGGTGGCGGGTCGGCCGGCACCGGCGTGACCCAGCGGGTACCGGCGGCCCCAGGGGCGCGGCCGGTACCGGGCGGTACGCCGGCCCGCGCCGCACTCAGCATCGTCCGCCGCGCCCGACGGCCGCACCTTCGCACGTGCCGCCTCGCGCCGGGTCAGCGCACCGCGTCGGCGTGCTCGGGGGCGGTGGCCGACGCTTCGGCCGGCGGCCGGCGGCGCAGCATCGGCACCGGGATCAGCGAGACGACCCCGGCGGCGACCGACAGCACCACGTAGTTGGTGGTCGCCAGCACCACCCCGGCCACCACGCTGGCCACGGCCGAGGCGGCCCACACGAGGGCGTCCACCCGGCCCTGCACCGCCCGGCGCGCGGCCGGGGTCAGCGCCTGGGTGAGCAGGGCGCTACCGCCGACGAAGGTGAGGTTCCAGCCCCAACCGAGCAGGAAGAGCGAGACCACCAGGCGGGTGAGGCCGCTGCCGTGGGCCGCCGGCCACGACGCCACCACGACGGAGGTGACCAGCAGGCCGATGCCCATCAGGATCGCGGCCCGACCGCCGAACCGGTCCGAGAGGTAGCCGGAGAGCGGCGCCAGCGCGAACATGCCGATCATGTGGCCGCTGAGCACCACGCCCACCGCCGTGAGGCCGTGGTGGTTGCTGCTCATGTGCAGCGGCGTCATGGTCATCAGGGCGACCATGGCCAACTGCCCGGCGATCATGGACACCAACGCGACGGACACCACCGGGTGCCGCCACACCTGCGCCGGGGTCGGATCGTTGGCGCCCTGCCGGGCCGCCGTCCGCGACCGGGGCATGGCGGCGGAGGCGAGCACGCAGACGCCGGCCGCCAGCAGGGCCACGAGGAACGGCCCGGCCAGGTCCGGCAGCCCCAGCCGGTCGGCGACGTCGGCGCTCGGATCCATCAGGTTGGGCCCGAAGACCGCCCCGACGGTGCCCGCCCAGACGATGATCCCGACGGCCAGCCCCTGCCGGCGGGGCGGGTACAGGTCCGCCGCGCAGTACCGCGACAGCTGCGCCCCGCCGTTGCCCACCCCGAGCAGCACCATGCCGAAGATCAGCAGCAGCACCTGCCCGGAGGCCACGGCGGCGCCAGCCACCGCCGCGCCCACGATCGCGACCAGGTAGCCCAGCGACAGCGCGGAACGGGTGCCCCGACGCGCCATCAGCGCGGCCAGCCAGAGCGTGCCGGCGGCGGTGCCCAGCACGCCGGCCGCGTTCGGCACGCCGCTCCAGAGCTCGGTCAGTTCCTCCGCGCCGATAAGCGTGGACGCCGTGCTGGCCCCCACCATGGAGGTGTTGGTGGCGGCCACCCCACCGAGCAGGGCCGCCATCGACCGTCGCCGGCCGGTGGTTCCCACGTCGACGCTCATGATCCTCTTTTCTTGACGAGCAGTGCCACCGGCAGGCGGCCGAACAGGTCCTCGACGCGGGGCGCCGGCGTACGGACCGGCGCGCCGGTGAACACGTCCACCCAGCCGTCGGCGTCACCGGGCAGGGGCACCACGGTGTCGGCCCAGCCGCCCCGTTCGGCGAGCCCCACCGGCAGCCGGGTGGCCAGCGCCACGACGCCGTCGTCACCGCCGCGCGAGAAGCCGATGAGGTGCTCCGCCGCGCCACCCTCCGCACGGACCGGGCGGTAGCCGCGGAACAGCCCCGGACTGTCCCGGCGCAGCCGCAGCACCCGGGAGGTGACCAGCAGCTTGGCCGCCCCCGTGTCGTCGACCCGCGGCGTCCGCCCCGCGTCGATCTCCGCCAGCAACCGCCGGCGGGCCGCGAAGTCGACCGGACGGCGGTTGTCCGGGTCGACAAGCGAGTAGTCCCACAGCTCGGTGCCCTGGTAGACGTCGGGCACCCCGGGACCGGCGAGCTGGAGCAGCTTCTGGCCCAACGAGTTCGACCAGCCGGGCGGCGCGATCCGGTCGACGAAGGCACGGACCTCCGCCGTGAGGGCCGCGTCGGCGAGCACCCGGGCGGGCCAGCTCGTGACGCCGTCCTCGTAGGCGAGGTCGGGATCGTGCCAGTTCGTGCGCACCCGCGTCTCGCGGGCGACCTTTAGCAGGTAGGCGGAGAGCCGCTCGGGGCCGATCGGCCAGGCGCCGAGCAGGGTCTGCCACGCCAGCGGTTCGAGCAGGGGGTCGCCCAGCGGCTGCCGGGCGGACCAGCGGCGGAAGCGCTCGGCGTACGCCTCCGGCAGCTCGCTGAGCACCGCCAGGCGGGCCCGTACGTCCTCCGAGCGCTTGGTGTCGTGGGTGGACAGCGTGGTCATGGTGGCGGGCCAGCCGGCCTCCCGGGCCGCGTTCGCCGCGTGCAGCTCACCCGGCGACACCCCGAACCGGCCCGGGTCGACGCCCACCTCGTTGACCGCGACCAGGCTGTTGTGCCGGTAGATCGCGGTGTCCTCGACGCCCTTGGCCATCACCGGGCCGGTCGCCTGCTGCACCCGCACCGCGAGCGGGCCGGTCGGCCGGGCGACCATCTCGTCCCGGACGGCGGTGAGGATCCCCCGCAGCGCCGGCCGACGCCGGGCTGCCCGCTCGACCGCCTCGTCCAGCGCCCAGCGGTGCTGCGGGAGATAGGACCGGTAGACGGGAAACTCCACCAGCAGGGCCCGGACGGCGGCCGCGCGCTCGGCCGCCGGGCAGCGGGGCAGCAGCGCCGCGACGAGCGCCTCCACCCGTCGCGCCTCGGCGACCAGCATCGTCGCGACGACCTGCTCGCGCGCCTCGCGCACGACGTCGGCCAGCGCGGTGCCGGTCAGGCCGGCCGCCTCGGTCAGCCGCTGCCGGCCCGCCGGGGCCACGAAGACGCCCGAGATCTCGGCCAGCGCGTCGTAGCCCGTGGTGCCGTCCACCGGCCAGCCCGCCGGCAGCTCCTCGCCGGCGCCCAGCACCTTCTCCACGACGATCCACGCTCCGGGCGCCGCGGCCCGCAGCCGTCGCAGGTAGCCCGAGGGGTCCGCCAGGCCGTCCGGGTGGTCGACGCGCAGCCCGGTGACCTGCCCCTCCCGTACCCAGCGCAGCGTCTCGGCGTGCAGCGCCCCGAACACCTCCGGGTCCTCCGTGCGCAGGCAGGCCAGCGTGTCGATGTTGAAGAACCGGCGGTACGTCAGGTCGGCCGCCCCCCGGCGCCAGGACACCAGCCGGTAGTGCTGCCGGCCGTGCACCTGCGCCACCGTGCCGTGCCCGGTGCCGGGCGCCAGCGGGAAGCGGTGCTCGTGGTAGACCAGCGAGTCGTCGGCGAGCTTCAGCTCCCCCTCGGCCGCCGCGCCGCCGTCGCCGTCGTCGCCCAGCACGGGCAGCAACAGCGGCCCCGCCGACCAGTCGACGTCGAAGAACCGGGCGTAGCGGGACTCCGGCCCGTGCCGCAGCACGTCCCACCACCACGGGTTGGCCGCCGCGTCGGCGACGCCCATGTGGTTGCAGACCACGTCGACCACGAAGCCGAGCCCGGCCTCGGCGAGCCGGCGGGCGAGCGCGAGGCGCGCCCGCTCGCCGCCCCGGTCCGGGTCGGCGCGCGTGGGGTCGACCAGGTCGTAGCCGTGCGTCGAGCCCGGCGCCGCGGCGAGCAGCGGGGAGGCGTAGAGCGCGCCGGCACCGAGGTCGACCAGGTAGTCGGTCAGCGCGACGGCGTCGGAGAGGCCGAGATGGGGGCCGAACTGGAGCCGGTACGTGGAGCTCGGGCCCGCCATCAGCCGGTGAACCCCCTGGCCCGTCGCGTGGACGCCCGCCGGTCCCGGCCGTACGTCTCGGTCAGCCGGCGCAGCCGGAACTCCAGGCCCGGGGTCAGCGCCTCCGCCCGGAACCGCCACCGCCAGCTCCCCTCCGCCTGCCCCGGGACGTTCATCCGGGCCGCCGGGCCCAGCTCCAGCACGTCCTGCAACGGCAGGACGGCGAGCTCGGCCACCGACGCGAAGACCGCCCGCGCCATCGACCGGCAGATGCCGTCCGGCACGCCCCCGAGGTAGCGCTCCACCCGCAGCCGCTGGTCGGCGCTCGACTCCTCCCACCAGCCCAGTGTGGTGTCGTTGTCGTGGGTTCCCGTGTAGGCCACGCAGTCGGTCGGGTAGTGGTGCGGCAGATGCTGGTTCTCGTCGCCGGCGAAGGCGAACTGGAGCAGCCGCATGCCCGGGATGCCGGCGTCGATGCGCAGCTGCTGCACCTCCGCCGAGGCGGGCCCCAGGTCCTCGGCCAGCATCACCACCTCGCCGAGTTCCTTGCGGATGGCCTGGAACAGCGACGGGCCCGGCCCGTCGCGCCAGCGCCCCGCACTCGCCGGACGGCCCACCGGCACCGCCCAGTAGCGCAGGAAGCCCCGGAAGTGGTCGAGCCGGATCATGTCGTACAGCTGGGTCATCCGGCGGATCCGGTCGACCCACCAGGCGTACTGGTCCTGCGCCATCAGCTCCCAGCGGTAGAGCGCGTTGCCCCAGACCTGGCCGTCGGCGCTGAACTCGTCGGGCGGGAACCCGGCCACGGCGGTCGGGTGGCCCCCCGCGTCCAACTGGAACAGCTCCGGCGCCGCCCACGTCTCGCAGCTGTCCGTGCCGGCGAACATGGCCACGTCGCCGATCAGCTCGATGCCGAGCCGGCGGGCGTGGTCGCGGACGGCGGTGAAGTGCGAGGCGAACAGGTACTGCTCGAACCGGTAGTAGTCGAGGCGGTCCCGCTCGGTGTCGTCGAGCCGGGCCAGCGCGTCCGGGTCCCGCCGGGCCAGCGGCGCCGGCCAACTCGTCCACGGCCCGCCGTGCCGCTCCCGCAGGGTCATGTAGCGGGCGTAGTCGTCCAGCCACCACGCCTGTTCCCGGGCGAACGCCTCGCTGTCGGCAGTCGGCGTGAAGGCGGCGTACGCCCGGGCCAGCAGGTCGGCCTTGACAGCGCCCGCCGCCGGGTAGTCCACGGTGTCCGGCGGCAGCGCCGGCACGTCCGCGAGGTCGGCGGCGGTGAGCAGGCCCTCGTCGCGCAGCCGCTCGACGCTGACGTAGAGCGGGCTGCCGGCCAGCGTGGAGCTGGCCTGGTACGGGCAGCCGTCCGCGCCGACGGGGTTGAGCGGCAGCATCTGCCACACGCTCTGCTCGGCGGCCGCGAGGAAGTCCAGCCACTCGATCGCGGCCGGCCCGAACTCACCCACCCCGAACCGGCCCGGTAGTGAGCTGGGATGCAGCAGGATCCCGCTACGTCGGTTGACCGGCACCCGAGTCGTCCTCCCGTCCTGTCCCGTGCGCCGGCGCGCGCACGTACAACTGCTCGTACCGCTCGGCGGCCTCGTCCCACGAGAACCGGGCCCGCATGCCGCGCTCCCGCAACCGCGCCCACGCCTGCCGGTCGGCCCAACGCGCGACCACCTGCGCGATCAGGTCGACCAGGTCCGGCGCGCGGTAGCCGTCGAACGAGAAGCCGAGCCCCGTCGCGGCGACCGTCTCCGCCATGCCGCCGACCCGCCGCACCACGGGCACCGACCCGTAGCGCAGCGCGATCAGCGGCGCCAGCCCGCACGGCTCGAACCGGGAGGGCGCCAGGAAGGCGTCCGAGCCGGCGTACGCCAGCCGGGCGATCGCCTCCCCGCTGTCCGGGTGGTAGGCGACGTGCGGGTAGTAGCGGGCGGCGCGGCGGAACGACCGCTCGTACTCGGCCCCGACGCCGACGACGACGAGTTGCAGGCCGAGGGCGGCGATCTCGTCGATGCCCTCCAGCAGCAGGTCGACGCCCTTCTGGTCGACCAACCGGCCGACGAAGGCGAACAGCGGTATTTCCGGATCCGTCGCCAGGCCGCTGCGCTGCTGGAGCGCGCGCTTCGCCACCGCCTTGCCCGCGAGGTCGTGCACGTCGAAGCGGGCCGGCAGGTGCGGGTCCGTGGCGGGGTCGAAGTCGTCGTAGTCGACCCCGTTGCGGATCCCGTGGTAGTCCCCGCCCCGGGCCCGCAGCAGCCCTTGCAGCCCGACCCCGTGCGCGGGGGCGAGGGTCTCGTCCCGGTAGCGGGCGCTGACGGTGGTGACCGCGTCGGCGTACCGGATGCCCTGGGCCAGCAGGTTGCCGGTGCCGTAGCGGGTCAGGTCCAGCTCGTCGGCCTTGTCGTGCGGGAACAACCCCTGGTAGGCGAGGTTGTGGATGGTCATCACGGTCCGTGGCGACGCGTCGAGGGCGCGCAGGTACGCCGGGACGTGCCCGACGTGCCAGTCGTTGCAGTGCACCGCGTCGGGCGGGCTCGCCGACCGGGCCGCCAGCTCGGCGACCGCCCGGGAGAACAGCACGAAGGACGACAGGTGCTTCTCCACGTACCCCTCGGGCCGCTGCCAGTCGGGATGCTGCGGCGTCCGCAGGGTGAGGTACCGGACGCCGTCGTGGTCGCCGAGGTCGTCGACGGTGAACTCGGCGCGCGCCGAGCCCGCCGCGACCGCCACCGTGCCGACCCGGCGGCCGTCCGGCAGCCCCGCGTAGCCGGGCAGGAACAGCCGTACGTCGTGCCCCCGGCCGGCCAACGCCCGGGGCAGGGCCCGGGCGACGTCCCCGAGACCACCCACCTTGACCAGGGGCGCCACCTCGGAGGTGGCGAAGAAGACCCGCAGCGGGCGGCCGGCGCTCACGCCCGCGTCCCCGACAGCGTGGCCGGCCCCGCGACCGTGGACAGGCTCGCGATCGGGGCGCCGGCCAGGCGCAGCTCGACCGCGCCGGCGGCCCGGGCGACGCTCAGCGCGGCGAGGTCCGGCGCGGTCCAGGTCGCCCCGGCGGCCCGCAGGGCCGGCGCGTCGCCGACGCCGACGGTCACCGCCCCGGCGGACGAGGCCGCGCGGACGCCGCTGGGGGCGTCCTCGACGACCAGGCAGTCCGCCGGGGCCAGCCCGAGCCGGCGCGCCGCGAGCAGGTAGCAGTCCGGTGCCGGCTTGCCGCGCGCCGTCTCGCCCCAGGTGACCATGGCGTCGAAGGCCGCGGCGACGCCCAGGTGCGCCACCACCCGCCGGGCCCGGCGCGCGGAGGCGCCGGTGACCAGCGCCAGCCGGACACCGGCGCCGCCGAGCGTCGCCAGGATCTCCCGGGCGCCCGGCACCTCGACGAACGCGAGGTCGGTCTCGGCGACCCGCACCCGGCGCAGGATCTCCTCCCGCGTGTCGGGGTCGAGGTCGCCGAAGAGCGCCGAGACCGAGTGTTCCGGGGAACAGCCGAGCACGTCGTCGCGGATCGCCGACGCGGACAGCGCCCGATCGTGCTCGGCGGCCAGGCCCCGCCAGAGCGACAGGATGGCCTCGGTCGAGTCGATCAGGACGCCGTCCAGGTCGAACAGCACACCGGCGAAGACGGGGACCGGTCCGGACGCCATCAGCCCCCCGCCACGGCGGGCAGGATGGTCAGCGAGTCGCCGTCGCTCAGGCGGGAGTCGAGCATCCCGCTGGTGCGCACGTCGACGTCGTTGATGTAGAGGTTGACGAAGCGGCGCAGCTGCCCGTCCTCCCCCATCACGCGGCTGCCCAGCCCCGGGTGCCGGGCCTCGAGGTCGGCCAGCACCTCGGCGACGGTCGAGCCGTCCGCGGTCACGTACTTGCTGCCACTGGTGTAGTTGCGGAACACGGTCGGGATGCACACCTCGACGGCCATGGTCGGCTCCTCGGTCAGTAGGGGATCTCGTCGCCGGGCATGGCGCCGGCCAGGTACGACAGCCGACCGGCGTCCACGGCGTGCTTCATCGCCTGCGCCATCAGCATCGGCTCCCGGGCCTTCACCAGGGCGGTGTTGACCAGTACCGCCGCCGCCCCGAGCTCCATCGCCAGGGTGGCGTGCCGGGCGCTGCCCAGGCCGCCCTCGACGACCACCGGAATGTCGACCGTGTCGATGATCTGGCGGATCGGGCCGGGGTCGGGGATGCCGTGGCCGGAGGCCACGGGGGCGCTCATCACGCGCAGCGCCGAGCAGCCGAGCGCCGCCAGCTCCTTGGCGGTCGCGAGGTCGGGCAGGATGAACGGCATGACCTCCCAGCCCTGCTCGCGCAGCTGGGCGGCGACCTCGACGGTGGCCCGGTTGTCCGGCTCGTTGGTCCGGCCGCGGACGTCCAGCTTGAACACGGTGATGCCGTAGGCGTCGTGCAGGATGTTGACGGTCTTCCACGCGCTGTCGGCCGACCGGGCGAACGAGGTCGTGCCGATCCACAGGTACTGCTCGATGGGGATCTCGTCGGCCAGGTCGGACAGCAGGAGACTCGAACGGTTGTTGTCGGGGTCCACGGTGGTGATGAAGACCTGCGAACCGGTCGCCTCGAGCACCTGGCGGATCACCGACGGCGACGTGTACTGCTCGATACCGACGAGCAGGCGCGAGGTCAGCTCCGTGTCGCCGAGCCTGACCCACGCGTCCCGGAGGCCAGCGACCTCCATCGAATCCACGGACATGTACACCCTTTCTGGTCGAGCCGGGCACGACCGGCGGCGGGAGCGTCAGCCCGGGCCAGGGTGGGGCGGGGGCGGGGCCCCCGAAGCCCGCCAAGACCCGGACGCACCGCCGGCCGGCGAATCACCGATCGGTCCGTCACAGGAGTTGCGAAAAGAATCTTGGTTGCCACGGCGCAGCGCGGCATCTTCCAACGTGCGGCACTTCATGACACGCGGATCATTGATTGTTTACGACAACGGTGATATTCGGCCGGCCCGCGTCGGCGCGGAGAAGGGCCGTCACCGCCGGATCAGGACCTCCGGCAGCGGCTTGCGGACCAGGTCCGGCACCGTCGCGTCCGGCGCCGGATAGCCGACCGGCATGACCAGGTACGGGCGCTCCTCCGGCGGCCGTTCGCACACCTCGTTGAGGAAGCGCATCGGGCTCGGCGTGTGCGTCAGGGTGGCCAGGCCGGCGTGGTGCAGCGCCGTGATCAGCACGCCGACCGCGATGCCGACGGACTCCTTGACGTAGTAGGGCTTCGGGGACCGGGGGCCCTGGTGCACCTCGAACACCACGATCACGACCGGCGCCACCTCCAGGAAGGGCTTGTGCCAGTCCGTACCGATCGGGGCGATCGCCTCCAGCCACTGCGCCGACGCGCGCCGGGCGTAGAACTCGCGCTCCTCGGCCTCGGCGGCCTCCCGCAGCCGGCGCTTGCGGGCCGCGTCGGTGACCACGACGAACCGCCACGGTTGCAGGTTCGCGCCGCTCGGCGCGGTCGCCGCCGCGCGGATCGCCTCCTCGATCACCTCCATCGGCACCGGCTGCGGCGAGAAGTGCCGGATGGAGCGCCTGGCGGCCATCCGGTCGGCGAAGGTACGCGCGTTGTGCACCATGTCCCCCGCCGCCGCCAGCGGCGAGTCGGGTCCGGGGTCACCGGTCATTCCAGCCATGAACGCCTCCCGCGTGATCGACGGATCCAGCATCGCCCAACGGTGCCGGGCGCGTTTTCGCAACCGTGCGGAACTTCGACCGCCGGCCGCCGCCCGGGGCGGGTGGGCGGGACGCCGCGCGGGCGGGTGGGCGGCTCACCCGTCCGTCGACGAGCCCTGCCCGGCGGGTACCGCGCCGAGCGGCCGGTGCTCCTCGGCGGCTTCGGCCGGGCCGGGCGTGGCGAGGAGGCGGGCCGTCAGGGCGGCCAGCAGGGCGCTGCGCTCCGGCATCCGCGCGACGTCGACGTACTCGCCACGCGCGTGCGGCAGGCCCCCCACCCCACCCAGACCGTCCAGGGTGGGTACGCCGAGGGCGCCGGTGAAGTTGGCGTCGGAGGCGCCCGGGGCGGCGACGCCGCGGACGGCCGGCAGCCCGAGGTCCACCGCCACCGACTGCGCGACCCGCAGCAGCGGCGTCGACACGGAGGCCGGCAGCGGGTACCGGTTGATCCCGCCGCTGACGGCCAACCGCGCGTCGGGCAGTCGGGGGGTCAGCTCGCGGACCAGCCGGTCCACCCGGTGCAGTTCCTCGCGGGTCCAGGCGCGCACGTCGACGCAGAGGACCGCGGACTCCGGCACCACGTTCGTCATCGTGCCGGCGGTGAGGGCCGTCGGGGTCACGCTCGTCTCCCCCGCGGCGAAGGCCTGCACGGCGAGGACGTGGTGCGCGAGTTCGACCCCGGCGTTGACGCCCCGGTGCGGTTCGACGCCGGCGTGCGCCGCCCGGCCCCGCACCGTGATCCGGTAGACGGAGCCGCCCTTGCGCGCGACCTTCAGGTCGCCGCCCTCGGTGCTCGGCTCCCCGACCAGCACCGCCCCCGAGCGCCGGGCCTGCTCCTCGATCAGCGGCCGGGAGGTGGCCGACCCGCTCTCCTCGTCACAGGTGAGCAGCAGCCCCACCCGCGAGGTGTCCGGCAGCAGTTCCAGCGCGGTGAGCATCTGCACGATCCCGGCCTTCATGTCGCAGACCCCGGGCCCCGTCGCGGTGCTTCCGGTGATCGTGAACGGCCAGTCCCGGATGGTGCCCGCCGGCCAGACCGTGTCGTAGTGGCCCAGCAGCAGCACGCGTTGGTCGGGGGCCGCCCAGAGCAGGTGCGGCAGTCCGTCGAGGACCACACGACGCCCCCGCCGGCCCAGCGCGGCGTCGCCCCACGCCTCGAGCAGGTCGGCGCAGGCGGCCAGTTCCCGACCCCGCCCCGGCGGCGACTCGCAGGTCACCAACCGGCGCAACCGCGCCGTCATCACCGCTGCCCGGGCCTGCGCCCCACGCCGAAATACATCGACATCCACCATGGTCTGATGGTGGCATCGCCATCCCCGGCGACCACAGGGCACGACGCCGACACCGCACGGATGCGGTGGGTGCGGCGCCCAACACGGCAACCTGGAAGACAGGGCCACGATGCGGGGCCGGCCACCCGCACCGGAAACGGACTCGTCCGCCCCGCCGGGCACGGCGGGGCGGACGAGGACGGTACGTCGAGGCGGGTAACCGGACGGCTACGTGGCCGCACGCCGCGAGGGTGTCGTCAGCGGCTGCCCTCGAGCTGGCCGCGCAGCTTGCCCAGCGCGCGGGCGAGCAGGCGGGAGACGTGCATCTGGGAGACGCCGACCTGCGTGGCGATCTCGCTCTGGGTGAGGTTGCCGTAGAAGCGGAGGGTGAGGATCTTCTGCTCCCGCTCGTCGAGGGTGGCGAGCGCCGGGCCGAGGGCGACCCGCAGCTCGGCCAGCTCGAACTCGTTGTCCTCGGCGCCGAGGGTGTCGCCCAGCTCGGTGGCGCTGTCGCCGTCGCCGATGGGGGTGGACAGGGAGACCGCGTTGTAGGCGCGGGCGCCTTCGAGCCCCTCCAGGACCTCTTCCTCGGTGACGCCGAGGTGGACGGCGATGTCGGCGACCGTCGGCGCGCGGTTGAGCGTCTGGGTGAGGGTGCCGTTGGCCTCGGAGATGCGCAGCCGCAGCTCCTGCAGGCGGCGCGGCACGCGGATGTTCCAGGTGCGGTCGCGGAAGTGACGCTTGATCTCACCGAGGATCGTCGGGATGGCGAAGCCGGCGAAGTCCACGCCCCGGGAGGCGTCGAAGCGGTCCACGGCCTTGATCAGCCCGAGGGCGGCGGTCTGGGCCAGGTCACCGTTGGGCTCGCCGCGCCCGCTGTAGCGGAAGGCGAGGTGGTGGGCCAGCGGCAGCCACGCCTCGATCACCCGCGCCCGCAGCGCCGGCCGGTCGGGGTGCCCCTCCGGCAGGGCGGCGAGGGCGGCGGTCAGCTCACTCGCGCGGGTCTCGTCACCGGGGGCCGTGGTGGTGGCGTCGGTGGTGGTGGTCGGCGCGGTCGTCGTGGTGATCATGCTGCCCTTCCTGTCCTACAGATGCCGCGACGCCGGGAACCGGCGACCGCAGTGCCACCACACTAGACCAACGGCCGTCGCCATATCAACCGAACGGCCGATGGATAAAAGCGACACAAACTCCCGAACAAGGCGCTAACCATGTGGTCCCCGCCACGCGCGGCTGGTGCCGCCCGTGGTTCAGGAGGCCGCCGGCCCCACGTGGAGCCGGCTCACCGTCTCGGCGACGCAGACCGGCTTGCCGCCGGCGTCGCACTCCACGGTCGCGGCGGTGACCAGCTGCACCCCGCCGGCCACCGGCGACACCTCCGCGATGGTGGCGACGGCCCGGACCGCCGTGCCGACCCGCAACGGGGCGGGGAACCGCACCCGGTTCAGCCCGTAGTTGACCCCCATCCGCACGCCCCGCACCCGGTAGAGCCGCCCTACCAGCGCCGGCAGCAGCGACAGGGTCAGGAAGCCGTGCGCGATCGTGCCCCCGTACGGGCCGGCGGCGGCCCGCTCCGGGTCGAGGTGGATCCACTGGTGGTCGTCGGTGGCGTCGGCGAACAGGTCGACGCGCCCCTGCTCGATGCGCTGCCACGGCCCCGGGCCGAGGGTCTCCCCGACCGCGGCGGCCAGCTCGTCGACGGAGTCGAAGGTCCTCATGCCAGGTGCCCTCCCAGTCGGGTGTAGCCGCGCAGCAGGTCCCGGGCGATGATGAGCCGCTGCATCTCGTCGGTGCCCTCGAAGATCCGGTAGAGCCGGACCTGCCGGTACCACCGCTCGACGGGCAGCTCCCGGGTGTAGCCCATGCCGCCGTGGATCTGCAGCACCCGGTCGACCACCCGGTTGACCATGCCGGCGCCGTAGAGCTTCGCCATCGACGAGGCGTGCCGGGGGTCCATGCCCTGGTCCACCGTCCAGGCCGCCCGCAGGATGAGCCAGCGGGCCGCCTCCAGCTCGGTCTCGGAGTCGGCGATCATCCACTGGATCGCCTGGTTGTCGCCGATGGGCCGGCCGAACGTCTGCCGGGTGGTGGCGTGGTCGATCGCCATCCGCAGCGCCCGCTCGGCGATGCCGACCGCGTGCGAGGGGATGGTGTAGCGGCCCTTGCCGATCCACTCCATCGCGAGGGCGAAGCCCTGGCCGGGCTCGCCGAGGATGTTGCGCTCCGGCACCCGTACGTCGTCGAAGACCAGTGCGGCCGGCCCGCCCTCGCCCATGGTCTGGATGAACTCCGAGCGCCAGCCCATCGCCCGGTCCACCAGGAAGGCCGTGGCGCCGCCGTTGCGGGCGCCCTTCTCCCGGTCGGTGACCGCGATGACGATGGCGAAGTCGGCCTCGTTGCCGCCGGTGATGAAGGTCTTCTCGCCGTTGAGCACCCAGTCGCCGCCGTCGCGGCGGGCGCTGAGCCGGATGTTGGCCGCGTCGCTTCCGGCGCCCGGCTCGGTGATCGCGAAGCAGCTGCGCCGCTCCCCCTCGATCGTCGGGACCAGGAACTCCCGCTGCTGCTCCTCGTTGGCCCGGAACAGGATGTTGTCGGCCTCGCCGCCGAAGCGGAACGGCACGTACGAGCGGCCGATCTCGGTCCAGATCAGCGACTGGGTGACGGCCGGCAGGTCCATGCCGCCGTACGCCTCGGGGGTGGCCAGCCCCCAGAAGCCGAACGCCCGCGCCTTGAGCTGCAACTCGCGCAGCTCGTCGGGCTCCAGCCCGGGCCGGTGGGCGCGTTCGCGCCGCAGCAGCTCCGGCTCCAGCGGCATGACCTCCCTGGTGATGAAGTCGCGGGCCGTGTCGCGGATGGCCCGTTCGGTGTCCGAGAGCGCGAAGTCCATGTCCCCTCCGGGTCGGTGCGGTGCTACGCGCGGCTCAGCGCGCGCCGCCGTTGACGTACAGGGTCTGGCCGCTGACGTACGAGGCGTCGTCGCTGGCCAGGAAGGCGATCACCGAGGCGATCTCGGCGGGCTGGGCGACCCGGCGCAGCGGGGTGTGCTCGGCGACCGCCCGCTGGTGCTCCTCGGGGCTGCTGCCCACCCGCTCGGCGGTGGCCGCGGTCATCGCGGTCGCCACGTAGCCGGGGGCGACCGCGTTCACGGTCACGTTGAACGGGCCCAGCTCGACGGCCAGCGTGGCGGTCAGGCCCTGCACGCCGGCCTTGGCCGCCGCGTAGTTGACCTGACCCCGGTTGCCCAGCGCGGAGCGGCTGCTGAGGTTGACGATCCGGCCGTAGCGGGCCGCCACCATGTGCTGCTGCGCCGCCTGGCAGCAGAGGAACATGCTCGTCAGGTTGGTGGTCAGCACCGCCTCCCACTCGGGCAGCGCCATCCTGAACAGCAGGTTGTCGCGGGTGATCCCGGCGTTGTTGACGAGCACGTGCAGCCCCCCGTACGCCTGGACCACCTGGTCGGTCATGGCGGCGACCGCTCCGGCGTCGGTCACGTCGCAGCCGATGCCGACGGCCCGGCCACCGGCGGCGGCGATCTCGTCGGCGACGGCCCGGGCGCGCGCGGCGTCGAGGTCCACCACCGCGACGGCCGCGCCCTCGGCGGCGAGCCGGTGCGCGGTGGCCGCGCCGATGCCCTGCGCGGCGCCGGTGACGACGGCGACCCGGTCGGCGAATCTGGTCACGGTTCCTCCTGGCTCTAGAAGGCGTTGACGCCGGTGAGCGCGCGTCCGATGAGCAGCTGCTGGATCTGGCTGGTGCCCTCGTAGAGGGTGGCGACGCGGGCGTCGCGCAGGTACTTGCCGACGGGGTACTCGTCGATGTAGCCGTAGCCGCCGAAGACCTGCACCGCGTTGTTGGCCGCGCGCACGGCGGCCTCGCTGGCGAAGAGCTTGGCCATCGACGCCTCGGTGGCGAACGGCTCGCCCCGGTCGATCAGGTCGGCCACCCGCCACACCAGCAGGCGCGCGGCGTCGGTGTCGACGGCGATGGCCGCGAGCAGTTGCTGCACGAGCTGGTGGCCGGCGATGGACTTGCCGAACTGGGTGCGCTGCCCGGCGTAGCCGACGGCCGCGTCCAGGCAGCCCTGGGCGATGCCGACGCAGCCGGCGGCCACGGACATCCGGCCCTTGGCCAGGGTGGCGAGGGCGAGCCGGAAGCCGGCGCCCTCCTCGCCGAGGAGCGCGGATGCCGGCACCCGTACGCCGTCGAAGCGCAGCTCCCCGGTGGCCTGCCCGCGCAGGCCCAGCTTGCCGTGGATCTCCCGCCGGGTCAGGCCCGGCGCGTCGGTGGGCACCAGGAACGCGCTGATGCCCCGGTGTCCCGGGCCGCCGGTGCGGGCGAAGACCAGCGCGACGTCGGCCGTGGTGCCGTTGGTGATGAACATCTTCGCGCCGGTGATCAGCCAGTCGGCGCCGTCGCGGACCGCCCGGGTGGTCAGCGCGGCCGCGTCGGAGCCGCTGTCCGGCTCGGTCAGCGCGAAGCAGCCGAGCGCCGCGCCGGAGCAGAGCCGGGGCAACCACTGCTCCCGCTGCCCGGCCGAGCCGTGCGCGGCGATCGACTTGGCGACCAGGCCGAGGGAGACCGAGACGATGCCGCGCACGGCGGAGTCGCCCCGGCCCAGCTCCTCCAGCACGAGGCAGTAGGAGAGGTGGTCGCCGCCCGAACCGCCGTCGTCCTCGCCGATGGTGAGCCCCAGGAAGCCGAGGTCGCCGAGCTTGCCGACGATGTCGGGGTCGACGGACTCGCGGCGGTCCCAGGTGGCCGCGTGCGGCACCACCTCACGGTCGACGAAGTCCGCGGCGAGCCGACGGACCGCCGCCTGCTCGGCGGAGAGTTCCAGATCCATGAGGCTTAAACTAGCGGTGCAAGTTTAATTCCGTCCAGACCCGGTTGTGGCAGAGTTTGCGGCGCAGGACCCGAGCGAAGGAGGACCGGATGCCCCGGCCGCGGCAGGCGCTGCTCAGCCGGCAGCGGATCGTCGAGACCGCCGCCGCGCTGATCGACGCCGAAGGGCTGGAGGGCTTCTCCACCCGCCGGCTCGCCGCCGAGCTCGGGGTACGCGGGCCGTCGCTCTACAACCACTTCGCCACCAAGGACGAGATCCTCGACGCGGTCGCCGACAGCGTCACCGGCCAGGTGGACGTGTCGTTCTTCGGCAGCGTCGACTGGCGCGAGGCGCTGCGCCGGTGGGGGCACTCCTACCGGGCGGCGCTGGCCGCGCACCCGAACATCGTGCCGTACCTGGCCCGGGGGCCGGGGCGCCGGCCGGCAGCGCTGGCCATGGCCGACGCCGTCTACGGCGGGCTGGTCGCCGCCGGGTGGCCGCCGGCCCGGGCGACCCACGTCGGCGCGCTCATGCGCTACTTCGTGGCCGGCTCGGCGCTGGGCTCGTTCGCCCGGGGCTTCGTCGAGGACCCCGGGCTGTACGCGGAGCAGTACCCGCACCTGACCCAGGCCCACCGGCTGGCCGAGCACCAGCAGCGGGTGGACGAGGGCGCCTTCGCGCTGGGCCTCGACGCGCTGATCCACGGGCTGTCGCGCACCTACGAGGAGCACATCGGGCCACTGCCGCCCCTCCCGCCGGCCGACGAGGCGTACTAGAGTCAAAACTTGCGCTGCTAGTTTCGGCCGACGTAGGTGAGGGGCGCGATGGATCTCGCACGTACCGACTTCTACCTCGACGGGCGGTGGTCCGCCGCCGACTCCCGGGACACCGTCGCGGTGCGCAACCCGGCGACCGAGGACGTCATCGCGACCGTGCCGGCGGGCACCGCGGCCGACGTCGACCGCGCCGTCGCGGCGGCCCGGGCCGCGTTCCCCGGCTGGGCCGACGCCGCACCCGCCGAGCGGGCCGCCCGCCTGGACCGGCTGCACGCCGCGCTCTCCGCCCGGGCCGACGAGATCGCCCGCACCGTCGCCCTGGAACTCGGCACCCCGCTGAAGGTGGCCACCCGGGTCCAGACCGGCCTGCCGCTGACGGTCCTGCACAGCTACGTCGAGCTGGCCGCCCGTCCCCCGGCCGACGAGACGATCGGCAACTCGCTGGTGGTCCGGGAGCCGGTCGGCGTGGTCGGGGCGATCACCCCGTGGAACTACCCGCTGCACCAGGTCGTCGCGAAACTGGCCCCCGCCCTGGCCGCCGGCTGCACCCTGGTGCTCAAGCCGAGCGAGCTGACCCCGCTGACGGCGTACCTGCTCTTCGACGCCATCCACTCGGCCGGCTTCCCGCCCGGCGTGGTCAACCTGGTCACCGGCACCGGCCCGGTCGTCGGCGAGGCCATCGCCGCGCACCCGGACGTCGACATGGTCTCCTTCACCGGTTCGACGGCCACCGGCCGGCGGATCTCCCACCTCGCCGCCGACCGGATCGCCCGGGTCGCCCTGGAACTCGGCGGCAAGTCGGCAAACATCGTCCTCGACGACGCCGACCTGGCCACGGCCGTCAAGGTCGGGGTCGGCAACGCCTTCCTCAACTCCGGCCAGACCTGCGCCGCCTGGACCCGCCTGCTCGTGCACCGCGACCGCTACGACGAGGCCCTCGACCTGGCCGCCAAGGCTGCGGCGGGCTACCGGCTCGGCGACCCGTTCGACCTGGCCACCCGGCTCGGCCCGCTGGTCTCCGCGGCGCAGCGGGAACGGGTCCGCGAGCACGTCGCCCGGGGGCTGGCCGACGGGGGCCGACTCGTCGCCGGCGGGCCGGACGCCCCGCTGCCCGAGCGGGGCTACTTCGTCGCCCCGACGGTGATCGCCGACGTCGACCCCGACAGCGCCCTGGCCCAGGAGGAGGTCTTCGGCCCGGTGCTCGCGGTCATCGGGTTCGACGACGAGGACGAGGCCGTGCGCATCGCCAACAACTCCCGCTACGGGCTGGCCGGCGCGGTCTGGTCCGCAGACGAGGAGCGGGCGCTGCGGGTGGCCCGTCGACTGCGTACCGGCGCCGTCGACGTCAACGGCGCCCCGTTCAACCCGCTCGCCCCGTTCGGCGGCTACAAGCAGTCCGGCCTCGGCCGGGAGCTGGGCCGGCACGGGCTCGAGGAATTCCTCCAGGTCAAGGCCATCCAGCGATGAGGGCGCTGGTCGTACGGGCCGTCGACGCCCCGCTGCGGGTGGAGGAGATCGAGCTGCCCGCCCCCGGCCCGGACGAGGTACGCGTGAGCGTCCGCGCCGCTGGCGTCTGCCACTCCGACCTGTCCATGGTCGACGGGACGCTGGCGCCGCCGTACCCGCTGGTGCTGGGGCACGAGGCGGCCGGGGTGGTGCTCGCCGTCGGCGACGCCGTCACGCGGGTCGCGCCCGGCGCGCACGTGGTGCTGAACTGGGCCCCGCCGTGCCGCAGCTGCTGGTACTGCGGGCGGGACGAGCCGTGGCTGTGCGAGCGCACCGGGTCGCCCTCGGCCCCCCGGGGGCGCACGCCGGTCGGCGAAGCGCTGCACGTCACGCTCGGCCTCGGCGCCCTCGCCGAGGAGGTGGTGGTGCCGCAGGCCGCCGTCATCCCGGTGCCCGCGGAGCTGCCCTTCGAGGCGGCGGCGCTGCTCGGCTGCGCCGTGCTCACCGGCGTCGGCGCGGTACGCCGCACGGCGAAGGTGGCCCCCGGCGAGTCGGTGGCCGTGATCGGCCTCGGCGGGGTGGGGCTGTCGGTGGTCGCCGCCGCGCGGGCCGCCGGAGCCGGTCAGGTGCTCGCCGTCGACGTCTCCCCCGCCAAGGCGGAGCTGGCCGTCGCAGCCGGCGCCACCGACTTCCTGCTGGCCGACGACTCGCTCAACCGGGCGGTCCGCGAGCGCACCGGCGGCCGGGGCGTCGACCACGCGGTGGAGTGCGTCGGGCGGTCGGCCACTATCCGCACCGCCTGGCGCGCCACCCGCCGGGGCGGTCAGGTGACAGTCGTCGGCATGGGCGCCAAGGACGACATCGTCGGGCTGGGCGCGCTGGACATCTTCCACTCGGCCCGGACGCTGCGCTCCTCGGTCTACGGCTCCTCCGACCCGGACCGGGACGTGCCCGAGCTCGCCCGGGCCGTGCTCGACGGCACCCTCGACCTCGGCTACCTGATCACCGACCGGACCACCCTCGACGGCGCCCCGGAGGCCTTCGCCCGCATGTCCCGCGGCGAGGGCGCCCGCACCGTGATCCTCCCCACCCCCTGACACTCCCACCCCTTCCCCGGGCCCCGCCGCGTCGCGCCCCACCCCCGCTGTGTCGATCATGGGCTTGTGGTGGGCGGTCGATGCCGCTTCGCGGCTTTCGCGGGGCACCACAGCTGCATGATCGACGCCGGTGAGGGCCGGTGAGGGCCGGAGGGACGGGGGCGGGGCTGGTCAGGAGAGGGCGCGGGCCAGTTGCGTGCGGGAGCGGATGTTGAGGCGGTGGAAGATGTTGCGGAGGTGATGGTCGACCGTACGGGTGGAGAGGAACATCCGGGCGGCGATCTCCCGGTTGGTGGCGCCCTCGGCGACCAGCCGCGCGATCCGGAGCTGCTGGCCCGTCAGCAGTCGCGCCGCCGACTCCTCCGGCGGCCCTACCGACTCCCCGGCCGCCCGCAGCTCCGTGGTGGCCTGTTCCGCCCAGGTGGCCGCCCCGAGCAGGGTGAACGCCTCCCGGGCGGCGTGCAGGTGTTCGCGCGCCGCGCGGGGTCGACGGCTGCGGCGCAGTTCCCGGCCCAGGAGAAGCTCGGTGCGGGCCCGCTCGAACGCGCCGGCGTCCGTCGGGTGCAGCCGCAGGGCGGTGCGAAGCTCCCGCTCCGCCTCGGCGCTGCCCCGGGGCGCGAGCAGCCCGTGGCAGCGCGCGGAGAGGGCCCGGCGCGACGGGCTCGCCGTACTGCTGGCCCACCTGTCGAAGACGGCGAGGGCGGCGTTTGCCGCCGGCCGGTCCGCGACGGCGGCGGCTGCCTCCGCCAGGTACGGCGTGGCCATCACCAGGACCAGCACCTGCCCCCGGCCCGTGCCCGGGCAGGCCAGCGCGGCCAGTCGCGCGGCGGCGGCGGCCGGCCGGTTGTCGACCAGGTCGAGCACCGCCAGGGCCCACTGCGCGAGGGCGCGGGGCCGGCTGTGCGCGCCCGGGTCCTCGCCGATCTCCCGGATCCGGCGCAGGGCGGTGTCGCGGTCGGCCCGCACGGCGGCCAGCACCGCCAGCATGCCCAGGTGTACGCCGGCCCAGTTCTCCTGGCCGACGTCCCGGGCGATCCGCAGCCCCTCCCGGGAGGTGTCCGTCGCGGCGTCGTGCCGGCCCAGCCAGTACTCGGCGGCTGCCCGCAGCTCCAGGGCGCGCGGCAGGGCGGACAGTTCGCCCCGCTCGCGGGCCAGCTCGACGGCGCGCTCGGCGAGCCGGTGCGCCGCGCCGTCCACGGCCACCAGCAGCCCGGCCGCCGCCGCGCAGGTCAGCGCCGCGGGGGTCGACGCCGGCCCGGTCAGCTGCCCGCCGAGGACGACGGCCCGGCGCAGGGCGGGCCCGGCCTGCTCGTGGTGGCCGCGCAGGGTCGCCGCAGTCCCGGCGACGTAGGCGCTCAGCAGCTCGGTGGCGGGCGGGTCGTCGGGGCGGCGCAACAGCTCCGCCCGCCGGGCCACGTCGGCGTAGCGGTACTGGTCGCCGGTGAAGCAGGCGGCCTCGCCCGCTCGCACCAGCGCGCCGAGGGCCAGCGCGCGATCGGCTGCGCCACCCGTGCCGGTGGCCGCGCGGTCCGCTGCGCCACCCGTGCCGGTGGCCGCGCGGTCGGCGGCGGCCAGGGTGCCGGCGGCGGACAGCAGCGTGGTGAACGCGGACCGGGGCCGGCCGGTACGCAGTTCCAGCTCCCCGCGCAGCAGGTCGGCCCGGCCCGCCACGGCGGCTTCCGCGCCCGGCGGCAGCTCGCCCAGCAGCAGTCGGGCCCGGTGCGCCCGGCCGGCGGACCAGGCGTACCGGGCGGCGGCCACCAGCCGGGCGGCGGCGCGCGCCGGATCGTCGGTGAGTTCGGCGGCCCGTTGCAGCGCGGCCGAGGCCGCCATGCCCGCGCCCTCGCACTCGGTCACGGCCTGCTCCAGCTCGGCGGCCAGGGCCGGGTCGGGGCCCTGGGCGGCGGCGGCGAGGTGTCCCGCCCGGCGCAGCCGGTGCCCGGCCCCGTCGAGCACGCCGGCGAGCAGCAGGTGCGCGGCGCGCCGCTCGGCCAGCGGCGCGGCGGCCCGGACCACGGTCCGGACGAGGGGCTGCGGGAACGTGAGCCGTCGCGGGTCGACGCGGACCAGGCCGGCGAGTTCGGCCGGCGCGAGCGCCTCGACCGCCGCGCCGGCGACCCGGGCGGCCCGGACCAGGGTGGCCGGCTCCCCGTCCTCGTCGAGCGCGGCGAGCAGCAGGACCCGGCGGGTGACGGCCGGCAACCGGTCCAGGCGGGCCCGGTAGGCGCGGCCCAGCCCGCCGTCGGGCGGGGGCGTCTCGGGCACCGGCTCCTCCCCGCGGCACTGGCCAGGGGTGAGCACCTCGGCCAGGTCGACGAGGGCCTGCGGGTTGCCCCCGGCCGCGGCGGCGAGCGCGGCGGCCACGGGCGGCGCGGGTGGCCGGCCGGCCAGCCGGTCGGCGAGCAGCGCGGCGCTGTCCCGGTCGTCGAGCGGGCGGAGCCGGTGCCGGGCTATCCCGCCGAGGGGGACGTCCGCGGCCGTGGTGAGCAGGACGGCCACCGACGATCGGCGCAGGCGGCGGGCGACGAACGCCAGCACGTCGGCGGTGGGCTGGTCGCCCCGGTCCACGTCGTCCATCGTGCACAGCAGCGGGCGGTCCCGAGCGGCGGCGGCGAGCAGGCCGAGCACGGCCAGGGACAGCGCCAGGCGCCCGTGGGCGGGGCAGCCCGCGCCGGTCAGCGCCCGCAGCAGCACCCGCCGCTGCGGTCCGGGGAGCGCGCCGGCCCGGTCGAGCACCGGGTCCAGCAGCCGTTGCAACCCCGCGTACGGCAGGCCCGCCTCCTCGGGCAGCCCGGTGCCGGCCAGGACGGTGCAGCCTCCGGCGTGCCGGTGGG
The DNA here is from genome assembly GCF_040649055.1 of Micromonospora sp. NPDC049060. Classification (NCBI taxonomy): domain Bacteria; kingdom Bacillati; phylum Actinomycetota; class Actinomycetes; order Micromonosporales; family Micromonosporaceae; genus Micromonospora; species Micromonospora sp. NPDC049060. The sequence goes on along the minus strand of NZ_JBEZEV010000051.1, from coordinate 6,493 downwards.
CGTAGTCGACGAGCGCGCTGCGGCCGGATCCGGGCTCGCCCTGGACCAGCAGCGCTCCCCCGCCGGCGGGCAGGTCACCCAGCAGGCGCCGGATCGCGGCGCACTCGTCGGCCCGGCCGCGCAACACGGTTAATTGCACTGAGGATGCAGTAACCATGCAATCGAGTGTCACCTATCGGTGGCCCGATGGAAAGACCGACGGCGCCGTCTTCCCACGTCGCGCGTCAGCGCGGGTCGACGTCGGCCAGCAGGGCGGCGACCGTCCGGGTCATCACCGCGCGGGCCTGGTCCACGCCCAGCCCCAGCCCGTCGCGCAGCATCGACCAGGCCGGCCACATGCTCGCGGCCACCAGGGCGTGCACCAGCTGGTCGCGGTCGGGACCGGCCTGTTCGAGCTCGGCGGCGAAGAGGTGCTCGACCTCGTCGCGGACGCGCGCGATGTGCTTGAGGCGGTTGCGGCGCAGCTGCCCGGAGACCGGCTCGCGCATCTGGGCGGCGCGCGCCGACGGGGCGATGAGCTGGAGCAGCCGGGCCCGCTGCCGGCAGTACGCGTCGACCCGTCGGGCCAGCGGCAGCGCTGGCGAGATCGGCCGGTGGGCGGCGTCCTGCTGCCGGAGCAGCTCCGCGCCGCTGGCCTCGAACAGCGTCTCCATGTCCTTGAAGTTGGTCCAGAGCGTCCGCAGCGAGATCCCGGCCCGCTCGGCGATGCGCTCGCCGGTCGGCCGCAGGTCGCCCTCGGAGATGAGCGCCAGGTGCGCCTCGACGATCGCCGCCCGGGTGCGTTCGGCCCGGGCGGTCCGGCCGTCGACCCGGACCGGCGCCTCGGCACCGCCCATCCGCGCCCGCCTCCTCATCGCCGCCACGTCCCCCGTACCGCCGCGCCGAGTCTAGCCGCGGGCCACACGGCGACCGCCCGGCCCCGGCCCGGGCCCGGCCCGGTCATCCGGCGGGCCGGTCGGCGAGGGCGGCCCCGCCGTCGGCGAGGAGGGTCCACCCGGCGATCCGGGCCGCGTCGTCGGAGGCGAGGAAGGCGACCGCCCCGGCCCGCGGCACCTTGAGGCTTCCCAGGGGGTACGCCCCGTCCCGGCCCTCCCGCCGCGCCACCGCGCAGCAGGTCCTTGCCACCGCCGCCAACCGGCCTGCGGGTCGCCCTGAATCTGCATCCACGATGCAGATACTATGAGGGCGGCTGAGACCCGTCAACGACGGCACGTCGGCGGACAGGGCACATCCCACCGACAGTCCTCCGGCGTAACAGCACTGTCGGTGCGGACAGTTCCGTATCCGGGAGAGGACGCGAAGCCTGAGCGTCCTCTCCCCCGAGACCAGGACCGGGCGCGGCGGGCCGGAAAGCCGACGCGCCACGCCCGGTGCGCCCGCTCAGGAGGCCGTGGGCACCCCGTTGGCCGGCGGCGCCACCGGCGCGACGGTGTGCTCGCGTACCGGCCCGTCGCCCTCGTCCGTCTCGTACGTCGGCCCGAAGTAGGACTGCGTCCCCCCGCTCACCCGGGTCAGCCGCTGCCCGCCGTAGCCGGAGTGGTCGGTGTCGGAGTAGCGCAGCGGGGCCAGGCCGGGCCCCTGGTAGCCGCCCTTGGCGACGGCCTCGGTCACCGCCTCGCGGGTGAGGTCCTTGCCGGCGGCGAGGAGCACCTGCACGAAGAGGTAGCCGACCGCCATGCCGTAGACGGTGTTGCCGTCGAACGGCGCGTCCCCGTTGTACTCCTTGTTGACCTTCGTGAAGAGCTGGATCCACGGGTCGGCGGCGTCGTTCTGCATCGGCAGGTAGTTGGCGCCGACCATGCCCTCCAACAGCCCGGCGTTGGCACCGAGCTGCTTGGCCAGCGTCGGGTGGTCGGCGCCGACGTTGGAGACGAGCCACTGCGGCCTGAAGTTCAGCCGGGCGGCGGTGCCGACGGCGAGGGCGGTGAAGCCGGGCACGGTGGCGAGGACGACCACCTGGCAGCCGGCCGCCTTGAACGCGCCGATCTGGGGTGCCACGTTGGTGTTGCTGGTGACGTACGTCTGCTTCGCCGCCACCGCGCCGGCGCCGAGCACCTTCTCCACGCCGACCAGGCTGTCCTGGCCGAAGTCGTCGTCCTGGCCGAGGAAGCAGACCTTGCGCCCCGGCAGGCTGGTCTTCACGTGCTGGGCCAGAATCTTGCCCTCCACCGTGTAGTCGGGGTTGAAGCCGAACGTGCCCGGATACCGGTCGGGCTGGTCCCAGCTGCGGCTGCCGGAGGCGACGAAGAGGTCGGGCACCCGGTTGCTCTTGAGGAAGTCGAGCACGCCGGTGTGCGTCGGCGTGCCGAGCCCGTTGAGGATGGCGAAGACCTTGTCCTGCAGGACGAGCTGGCGGACCACCTGCTGGGTGTTCGCCGGGTTGTAGCCGTCGTCCATGATCTTGTAGGTGATCTTCCGGCCGTGCACGCCCCCGTTGGCGTTGACGTGGTCGAAGTACGCCTTCGTGGCGGGCGCGATCTTGGAGTAGCCGGCGGACGCCGGACCGGTGAGCGGCATGTGCGTGCCGACCACGATCTCGGTGTCGGTGACGCCGGGGACCGCCCCCCGGCCGCCGCCGTCGTCCCCGGCGCAACTGGCGGAGGCGACGAGCAGGGTGATGGCGGTGGCGAGCGCGAGGCCGCGCCGTGCCGTTCGTGTCATGTCAGACACCGACCTTTCCTCGGTCCGGTTTGGTGGTGGGGTGCGGCGGTGGTGCCGTGCGGTGGTGGTGGGGTGCGGTGGCGATGGTGATCCGGTGTGGTGGTGGGGTGCGGGAGGTGTGGCACGGATGCGGGTGCCGGCCGGTCGGGACGGCTCAGGGCCGTCGTCGGCCCGGCCGGCGCGCGGAGAAGGCCCGGGCGAGCCGGGACAGCAGGCCCTGCACGCCGCCGGGAGCGGCGATCATGACGACGACCAGGGTGAGCCCGAAGATCGCCAGCGGAAGGTTGCCCTCGACCCGCTGCGCGACCGCCGGCGACAGGGTGAGTTGCTCGGTGACGGCGTGCGTCAGGTCGGGCAGGGCCACCAGCAGGACGGCGCCCCAGGCTGCGCCGGCGAGGCTGCCCAGCCCGCCGATGACGACCGCCATCAGCAGGAACAGCGACAGCGTCAGCGAGAAGGCCCCGGGCGAGACGCTCTGCGCGAGGACCGCGAGCAGGGCGCCGCCGAGCCCGGCGCCGGCCGCGCTGACCACGAAGGCGAGGACCTGGGTGCGGGCGACGTGGATGCCGGCGAGGCGGGCGGCGACCTCGTCGTCGCGGACCGCCCGGAAGGTGCGGCCGTACCGGCTGCGGACCAGGTTGGCCAGCAGCAGCAGGGCCAGCAGGGTGGCCGCCGCGGTCACCCAGAGCTGCCACCGCTCGTAGGGGAAGTAGACACCGAGGGCCGCCGGCGGGGGCTCGACCGGCACCGCCAGCCCCTGCTCGCCGTTGAACACGCCGTCGAAGGTGACGGTCAGCGCCGGCACCACGACCGCCACGGCCAGGGTGACGCCGGCCAGGTACGGGCCGCGCAGCCGGGCGGCGGCCACCCCGACCACGGCGCCCACCGCGAGGGCGGCCAGGACGGCCGCGCCCAGCGAGACCGGGAGCAGCCAGCCGCCGGTCATGCCGGCGTCGGCGAACGCGTTCTGGCACAGCGCCACGGTGTACGCGCCGGTCGCCATCAGCGCGCCGTGCCCCAGCGAGAGCTGACCGTTGAGCCCGGTGAGGACGGTCAGCCCGGCGGTGGCGCACAGGTAGGCGGCCACGGTGGCGAGCTGGAAGTTGCGGAACGGCTCCAGCCCGTAGCTGGCGGCCACCAGCAGCAGCGCGGCGACGACCGCGAGGCCGAGGTGGCGCAGCAGGGTCGAGCCGCGGCGGGGACCGGCGGGGCCGGTGCGGCCGACCCGGGCCTGCGTGTCCGGCGGGGTCACCGCCCGGGTGGCGCTCACACCCGCCTCGCCGCGACCGGGGCGAACAGCCCGGCGGGACGGACCAGCAGCACGGTCAGCAGCAGCACCAGCACCGCGAGCGGGGTGACGTCGCTGCCGGCGTAGCCGCTGACGTAGGAGAGCAGCAGCCCGACCGCGAGGCCGCCGACCACCGCCCCCGGTGGACTGTCCAGGCCGCCCACCACGGCGGCGGTGAACGCCGAGACGAAGACCAGGTCCATCGCGTGCGGGTGCAGGCCCAGCTCGGTGGGGATGACCAGCATGCCGGCAAGCGCGCCGACCCCGGAGGCCAGCGCCCAGCCGAGGGTGAGCATGCCGCCGACGTTCACCCCGAGCAGCCGCGACACCTCGGGCGCGAACGCCGCCGCGCGCATCCGCAGGCCCACCGCCGTGCGGGTGAAGGTCCAGGCGAGCCCCACGACCACCACCGCGACCGCCGCGAAGACGAACAGGTCGTACGGCGACAGGACGGCGACGCCGCCCACGGTCAGCGGGTTGCGGGAGAAGGGCGTGCCGGCGGGCAGGAACTCGCTGCCGTACACCATGCCGAGGACGGCCTGGATCAGCAGCACCAGCCCGAGCGCGACGATCACCGGGTTGAGCGGCGACGCGTGGTCGACGAAGCGCATGACGACCACGTCCACCGCCGCGCCGAGCAGCAGCCCGGCGGCCAGCGCGGCCAGGAACCCCAGCCAGTACGAGCCGGTCGCGGCGGAGACGCTGTAGGCGACGTACGCGGTGGCGACGGCCATCGCGCCCTGGGCGAAGTTGACGATCCGGGCCGCCCGCCAGATGAGCACCAGGGCCAGGGCGAACGCGGCGAGGACCGCGCCCCTGGACAGTCCGTCGAGGGTGAGGAAGACGAAGCGGTCCAACGGTCCTCCCTTGCGGGGACGAGGGGGGTCAGAAGCCGAGGTAGGCGTGCCGCAGGTCGGCGTCGTCGCGCAGCCGGGCGGCCGGGGCGGTGGTGACGACCCGGCCCAGGGACATCACCACGCCCTGGTCGGCGATCCAGAGCGCGCTGCGCACGTTCTGCTCGACCAGCAGCACGGTCAGCCCGGTGTCGTCGCGCAGCCGGCGCAGCAGGGCCATGGTCTGGGCGACCACCCGCGGCGCCAGGCCGAGCGACGGCTCGTCGAGCAGCAGCAGGCGGGGCCGGCCGACGAGGGCCCGGCCGAGGGCGAGCATCTGCCGCTCGCCGCCGGAGAGCTGGTGCCCGAGGTGTCGCCGCCGCCGGGCCAGCGGCGCGAAAAGCTGGTAGACCTCGTCGAGGGCGCGGGCGGCGTCGGCCCGGTCGCGCCGCCACAGCCCGCCGAGGCGCAGGTTCTCGTCGACCGTCAGCTCGCCGACCACCCCGCGGCCCTCCGGCACGTGGGCCATGCCGCGGCGCACGAGCTGCTCGACCGCGACGCCGCGCAGGTCCTCCCCGGCCAGCGCGACCCGGCCGGCCGCCGGGCGGAGCATGCCGGAGAGGGCGCGCAGCAGGGTGGTCTTGCCGGCGCCGTTGGCACCGACCACCGCCGCGATGGCGCCCCGCGCCACGGTGAGGTCGATCCCGTGCAGCACCGGCGCGCCGCCGTAGCCGGCCACCAGGCCGCGCACCTCGAGCAGCCCTTCGCCGGTCATGCCGCGGCCTCGTCGACCGCCGCGCCGAGGTAGGCGTCGGCGACGGCCGGGTCGTCGCGCACCTCGTCGGGGGTGCCGGCGGCGATCACCCGCCCGAAGTCGAGCACCACGATCTCGTCGCAGACGGACATCACCAGGTCCATGTGGTGCTCCACCAGCAGCACCGCGCAGGGGTCGGTGTCGCGTCGGGGCAGTCCCCGGATCAGCTCCGCCAGCTCGGCGATGTCGTCGGCGCCCAGGCCCCCGGCGGGTTCGTCGAGCAGCAGCAGCCGGGGCCGCGCGGCCAGCGCGCGGGCCAGGGCGACCCGCTGGCGTACGGCGAAGGGCAGCGTGCCCGGCGCGGCGTCGGCGTGCCCGGCGATGCCCAGGGTGTCGAGGACGTCGAGGGCGTGCCGGCGCAGCCGGCGCTCGTCGCGGTCGCTGCGGGGCAGGCCGAGCAGGGCGGCGAGGAAGCCGGCGCGGGCTGTGTGGGTGGCCCCGGTCATCACGTTCTCCACCACGCTGAGCCCGGCGAAGAGCCCGGTGCCCTGCAACGTGCGGGCGATGCCGAGCCGGGTCAGCCGGTGCGGGCGCGGGCGCAGCGGCCGGCCGTCGAGGGTCAGGGATCCCTCGTCCGGCGGGACGAAGCCGCAGACGACGTTGAACAGCGTGGTCTTGCCGGCCCCGTTGGGACCGATCACGCCGACCACCCGGCCGGGCGGCACCCGCAGCGAGACGTCGTCGAGGGCGGTGAGGCCGCCGAAGCGGACCCCGATGTGGTGCAGTGCGAGCCCTTGCTCCATCACCCGTCCCCCCGGCAGCCGCCAGTATTTACACTGGGAGTGTACGTTTCTGAGGTGGGCCGTCAATACCTTCGACGCTCGCGCCCACACCTGAACACATAGGGTGTGTGGGGGGAACGCGGGGAAGTGAAACATCTCAGTACCCGTAGGAAGA